>RZYB01000052.1 GCA_009930495.1 Deltaproteobacteria bacterium | reverse complement strand
GGCTCGGGGACGCCCCGGCCAGGAAAAAAAATCCGCTGCCATCCCCCGCGTTGCACCTGCTCCAGCTTGATCAGGGCCGAGGCCAGACCATCCGGATCATCCGTCAGGTGGACAGCGCTCAGATCCGCGTCGAATTCGCGGGTCCGCGACAAACCGAGCTGGGCCAGAAGACTGACCTGGGGCGCCACGGCCAGAAGCAATAGAGGCCACCAGTCCACCTCGCCGCCGGTCAGGACCTGGGGCAGGGAAAACAAAATCAGCAGCAAACCGGCGAAGCTCATGGCCGAGGTCAGGCGTGAAATAACGTCGGCCAGACTCATGACGAAAAGATCGCCATGCGCGATGTGCGCCACCTCGTGCGCCAAAACCCCGATCAGCTCCCTGGGCGTCAGGGTACGCAGCAAGCCCTCGGTCACGGCGACAACGCAGTCATCGCGATGTCCCACCGCGAAGGCATTGACCACGGAGCTGGGCACCCACCATGGGCTGGGCGTCCTGGACAATCCCGCGCGGGAGGCCAACACGGCCAGGACCTGATGCAGCCACGGCGCCCCCGAAACAGGCACCGGCCTGGCCGCGTACAGCCGCAGCACCCAACGCCCCGAAATCCGAGGCGAAAAAACCAGCAGTCCCACGCCCCAGAGCAGCACCAGCCACAGCCCGTCCACCCCCCACAGCAGCCAGCCCACGAATCCCGCGTAGGCGGTCATGAGTCCGAGAAGCAAAAACGTGTGCACCCGGTTCAAGCCACGGTGGGACGAAAACCGGCGGGGATCAATGGCGGTGGTGGGCATGACGTTCTCCGATGCGTCCTGGGACGGGGCGGCCTAGTCGCCACGCTTGGTAAAAAAACCGGGATTGTCGGCGATCCGCCGGGGCCGACCCTGGGCGTCCACGGCCACGTAGCGGAACACGCCCTCGGTCACCAGTTGGCGGTTGGCTTCAAAGGCACCGACTATCTGCCGCGCCCAGACCTCGAGCCTGATATCCATGGAGGAGTTGCCGACCCGGAGCAGTTCGGCATGCACGCAGATGGTGTCGCCCACGCGCACGGGCTTTTGAAAGACCATCTTCTCGACGCTGACGGTCACGACGCGGCCCTGGGCGATTTCCGCGGCCATGAGTCCGCCGGCCACGTCCATTTGTGCCAGGATCCAGCCGCCGAAAATATCGCCGCTGGGGTTGGTGTCCCTGGGCATGGCCAGGGTCCGAAGAACCAAATAACCCGAAGGTTGACGCTCGAATTCCAAGGACATGGATGCCTCCGTCCGGATTGGGTGGGCCAGGCGCGCGCGTGGCGCGATTTCAGGCTGATCATGTACGACAGGAACCGGGACTTGTCGAACCGCCAAAAGCCGAGCCAGATCTTTTCCGCCCCCAATGTCCGAACCGGACAAAGGCGGTGCGCGCGCCATCCGTGGGTGATGGGCTTTTTCGGGCTGGACCCATGTTCGGTCCAAAAGTAAGATCCCGGTTCACGCCATCCAGAAAGCCGTCCCAACCACTCAAACCACGGGAGCAATCCATGTCCATGTATTCCCAGTTCGCCGTCTGGTACGACCGTATTTTTCCATTCAGCCCCGGCGTGTACGCCTTTCTGACCCACCATCTGGGTGACATGGGCGGACCGGTCCTGGACCTGGGCTGTGGCACGGGCGACTACTGCGCCGCCTTCTCCCGCGACGGCGTCCAGGCCGTGGGCCTGGACCTGGATCCGGCCATGATCTCCCAGGCCCGGACCCGTGGCCCGGAAACCGAGTTCCACGTCCTGGACATGACCAAATTCCCAAGCCTGGGCGGGCCTTGGACCATGATCTACTCCATCGGCAACACGGCCGCCCATTTGCCCGCCGAACGTTTCTGGACCTGCGTCGAGCACGTCGCCGACCGTCTTGTCCCCGGCGGAACGTGGATCGTGCAAGTCATGAACTGGGATTTCGTGCTGAGCCTGCCCTCGTTCGTCTTTCCGCCCAAGGTCATGGATCAGGCCGTGTTTCACCGGACCTACGAGGACGTTTCTTCCGAAAGCCTGATCTTCAAAACCAGCCTGGACATCGACGGCCGCCATGCCTTCGCGGATCAGGTCCGCCTGCATCCCCTGCCTTCGGCGGTCATCGTCGCCGGACACGAAAAGCGCGGCTTCAAGCTGGTCGAACACGTGGCCGACTACGCCGGCAGCGCCTTTGATCCCGAAATTTTCTCCGCCAACATCTTCGTTTTCCGCAAATAAGGATCACTCATGGATTTCGCCGTGGCCATGGGCCAGAGCAAACTGTTCAAGGGGCTGCCCGAGCACGAGCTGCGCCAGCTGGAACGCATCAGCGAAGCCCGCCGCTACGACAAGGGCCAGGCCATTTTTCAGGAAGGCGCCGAGGGCGTCGGCTTTTTCGTGGTCGTGGAAGGCCAGGTCAAGGTGTTCAAGATGTCCTTCGATGGCCGGGAGCAGATCCTGCACATCCTCGGCCCCGGCGACCCCCTGGGCGAGGTCCCGGTCTTCGCCGGCCAGACCTTTCCGGCCAACGCCCAAGCCCTGACCGCGTCCAGCCTCTATTTCCTTCCGCGCCAAAAACTGATCGACCTCTACCGCGAGAGCCCGTCCCTGGCCATGAACATGCTGGCCGTGCTCTCGCGGCGGCTGCGGGAATTCACGGTGCTCATCGAAAATCTGTCCCTGAAGGAAATTCCCCAGCGCCTGGCCGTCTATCTCCTGCACCAACAGGCCCAAAAACCCGTTTCGGCCAGGGTCAAGCTCAGCGTGACCAAGGGCGTGCTCTCCAACATCCTGGGCACATCCCAGGAAACCCTGTCCCGCGTCCTGGGCAGGCTGTCCCAGGAAGGACTGATCGAGGTCCAGGGCAAGGAAATCATCCTCCTCGACCCGGACCGGTTGCGGGAACTGGCCGAGGGCGGAATGCGGCCGTAGCCTCGTCCGCGCATCGACGCGGATGGTCGCGCCGCATGCGCCCCGGTTTTTCACCGGCATGAAAAAACAATCGGGAGGCCAATGAATCCGCCCGCCGATTGCTAATCCCTTCGGCAAGGTCTATCAATCAGCATGGAGTTTTCATCCGGCCCTTGGGCCTGCAACCACCAACGGACGATACGCCCATGAAACGCATCCTCGTCTTCGTGCTCCTGCTGGCCGCCGCCGCTGGCGGCTGGCTGTGGTGGACAAACCAGGAAGCCCGACGCCGTTCGGCACCCCTGGAATTTCACGGCAATATCGACATTCGCGAAGTCCGGCTCGGCTTTCGGGTTTCCGGACGCGTACGGGAAGTGCTCAAGGAAGAAGGCGACCCGGTCCGGTCCGGGGAAATCGTGGCCCGACTGGACGACGAACCCTTCCGCAACGCCGTGGATCAGGCCAGGGCCCAGGTTGGCGCCCTGGAGGCGCGGCTGGAGGAACTCAAGAACGGCACCCGTCCCGAGGAAATCGACCGCGCCCGTAAAAATCTGGCCGCGACCGAGGCCGCCCGGGAAAACGCCCGGATTGTTTTCACCCGCCAGCAACGCCTGCTCGGACAAAGCGTCGTGGCCCAACAGGATTTCGACACCGCCCGGACCGCCCTCGACAGCGCCACGGCCCAGCGCGACGCGGCCAGGGCAGCCCTGGACCTGGCTCTGGCCGGCGCCCGCGACGAGCAGATCGCCCAGGCCAAGGCCAACCTGGAAGCGGCCCGCGCCGCCCTGGCCCAGGCCCAAACCCAACTAGGCGACACCGTGCTCGCGGCTCCGGAAGAAGGCGTGGTTCTGACCAGGGCCGTGGAACCAGGCAGCATCGTCCAGGCCGGGAGCATCGTTTTGACCGAAAGCCTGCTCGCCCCGGTCCGGGCCAGGGCCTACGCCCCGGAGCCGCGACTCGGCCTGATCCATCCTGGCCGCGAGGTGCTGGTTTTCACCGATTCCAGACCCGAGCCCTACCATGGGCGCATCGGCGACGTCTCGCCCAGGGCCGAATTCACACCCAAGACCGTGGAAACCACGGAACTGCGCACGGCCCTGGTTTACCGCTTCCGGGTCCTTATCCTCGACGCGGACCAGGGACTGCGCCAGGGCATGCCCATCACCGTGCGGCTGAACGGGTCCGACACCACGACCTCCCAGCCCGCGACCAGCCGCGCGCGTCCCGACCGATTCGGCCCCAAGACAGCCGAGGCCGCGGAACTTCCGGCCGGCATCCATCGCTATCCGGTCTTCCGGTCGGACGTGGTCCAGGCAGCGTTTCGGGGCCGTCCGGCCGCGTCGAACACCGCCGGGGAATAGACATGACCACGGCCGTCACCCTGTCTGGTCTGACCAAGATCTTCCCTGGCCTGAAAACTCCGGCCCTGGACGCGGTCGACGCGACCATCGGGGCCGGGGTCATCACCGGCGTCGCCGGTCCGGACGGTGCCGGAAAAACCACGCTCATGCGTCTCATGGCCGGCCTGCTGCGCGCCGATGACGGCTCCATCGCGGTCCTGGGTCTGGACCCGCTGACATCGACCCGCGCCTTGCGTCGGCGCGTGGGCTACATGCCCCAAAAATTCGGCCTGTACGAAGACCTCTCGGTCATCGAAAACCTGAACCTGCACGCCGACCTGCGCGGCGTCATTGGCCAGGAACGCGACGCCACCCTGGCCCGTCTGCTGGCCTTCACCGACTTGCACCAGTTCATGGACCGGCTGGCCGGTCGGCTTTCCGGCGGCATGAAGCAGAAACTTGGCCTGGCCTGCGCCCTGCTCGGACGGCCGGACCTGTTGCTTCTGGACGAACCCGGCGTGGGCGTGGATCCCATTTCCCGTCGCGAGCTGTGGAAAATGGTCCGCGAACTGGCCGGCCAGGGCATGGCCGTGGTCTGGAGCACCGCCTACCTGGACGAGGCCGAGGCGTGCGACGAGGTCCTCCTGCTCCATGACGGGCGTCTGCTCTTCGCCGGCCCGCCCCGAAATCTGACCGGGCGTCTGGCCGGGCGCTGTCTGCATCTGCGCGGCGTGACCGGACGGTTGCGCCAAGCCCTGGGACGGGTGCTGCGCCGACCCGAGGTCGCCGACGGGGTCATCCAAGGCCGCAACCTGCGGGTCGTGCTCAGGGACGGCGCCGCCCGCCCCGATCCGATCGATCTGGACCTGCCGGGACAACCACGCTGGAGCGAGGTCGCGCCCCGCTTCGAGGACGCCTTCATCGATTTGCTCGGCGGTGGTCCAGGCGGGGATTCGGTCCTGGCCCGGTCCATGCCCCAACGAAACGGCAATGGGACCGACCTGATCGTGGCCGAGGACCTGACCAAGATGTTCGGAGACTTCGCGGCCACGGACCGGGTCACCTTTTCCGTGCACGCCGGCGAAATCTTCGGGCTGCTCGGTCCCAATGGCGCGGGCAAATCGACCACGTTCAAAATGATGTGCGGCCTCCTGAAACCGACCTCGGGCCGGGCCGAGGTCATGGGCATCGACCTGCGGCGCAGCCCGGCCAAGGCCCGCCAACGCCTGGGCTACATGGCCCAAAAATTTTCCCTGTACGGCAAGCTGACCGTGCTCCAAAACCTGGAATTCTTCTCCGGCGTGTATGGCCTGGCCGGAACCCGACAGCGCCAGGCCGTGAATGAAATGATCGAATCCTTCCATCTCCAACCCTTTCTCGATGTCCCCACCGACGACCTGTCCCTGGGCTACAAGCAACGCATCGCCCTGGCCTGCGCGGCCATGCATGAGCCGGACATCCTGTTTCTGGATGAACCGACCTCCGGCGTGGACCCCATCACTCGACGCGAATTCTGGAACCACATCAACGGCGTGGTCGAAAAAGGCGTGACCGTCATGGTCACCACCCATTTCATGGACGAGGCCGAGTACTGCGACCGTATCGGTCTGGTCCACCAGGGCCGGCTCATCGCCCTGGCCCCGCCCGACGATCTCAAGGCCAGCGTCATTTCGGCCGACCTGCCCGATCCGACCATGGAGGACGCCTTCATCGAACTCATCAACCGCCGGGAGCGCGCATGACCACCGTATCGTGGCGCAGACTGCGCGCCTTGTGCGTCAAGGAAAGCCGCCAGATCCTGCGCGACCCGAGCAGCGGCGTGGTGGCCTTCGTGCTGCCCATGCTGCTCCTGGTCATCTTCGGCTATGGCATCAATCTGGACACGGATCTGCTCCGCCTGGGCCTGTGCGACGAGGACGGCGGCCGGGAAGCGACCCGGTTCGCGTCCCAGCTCACGGGATCACCCTACTTCGCCGTGACCGAAGGCAGCCGGCCAACCCTGGACCGCCTGCTCGAGGACGGTGTTATCCGGGGCTATGTTGTCGTGCCGGCCGATTTCTCGGCCCGCCTGAGCCAAGGCCAACTCCCGGCCCAGATCCAGGTCATCACCGACGGGACCGAGCCCAACACGGCCAATTTCGTGGCCGCCTACACAAAAAACGCCTGGCAGGAATGGCGGCAAACCCGAGCCCGCGACCTGGGCCGGTCCGTTCCGCGCGGAACGGACATGGAGGTGCGCCACTGGTTCAATCCCTCGGCCATCAGCCGCCACTATCTCATTCCCGGCTCCATCGTCATCATCATGACCGTCATCGGCGCCATGCTGACCTCGCTGGTGGTGGCCAGGGAGTGGGAACGCGGCACCATGGAGGCGCTCTTGGCCTCTCCCGTGACCCGCGCCGAGCTGCTCCTGTCCAAACTCCTGCCCTACTACAGCCTGGGCATGATCTCCATGGCCGTGGTCGTTTTTTCCTCCGTCTTCGTCATGGGCGTGCCCTTTCGCGGCTCCGTCGCCGCCCTGGGCCTGGTGACCACGGTCTTTCTGCTGAGCATGCTCGGCATTGGCCTGTTCATCTCCTCGGCCATGCGCAACCAGTTCGACAGCGCCCAAACCACGCTCAACGTGGCGTTTCTGCCAGCGGCCATGCTCTCGGGCGCGTTCTTCGTCATCTCGAGCATGCCCGCGCCCATCCGGGCCCTGACCTATCTGCTCCCGCCGCGCTACTTCGTCAGTTCCCTGCAAACCATTTTCCTGGCCGGTGACGTCTGGGCCATCATCATCCCGGACGTGGCCTTCCTGACCGGAACAAGCATCCTGTTCCTGGCCCTGACCGCCCTCAAGACCACCCACCGACTGGACGGCTGAACATGAACACAGTGCACCGCGTCGCGGCCCTGATCCGCAAGGAACTGCAAATGCTCCTGGCCGAGCCCCAAAGCCGGGTCCTGGTCATCATGCCGGTCCTGCTCCAGATCATTCTCTTTCCCCTGGCCGCGACCCTGGAGGTCAAGAACAACACCCTGGCCGTGCTCAACGAGGATGGCGGCCAGGCCTCCCTGGAATTGGAACAGCGCTTCGCCCAGGCCGCGGCCTTCACCCGGATTCTCCATCCAAGCGGGGCAGGTCAAATCGACGACATCCTCGATGCCCAGAAAGCCATCGCCGTGGTCCGCTTTCCCCCGGACTTCACCCAAGACCTGCTCCACGGTGAAACGGCGTCCATGCAGCTTCTGCTGGACGGCCGGCGCTCCAACAGCGGCCAAATAGCGGCCAGCTACATCCAGGATATCGCCATCGCCTATTTCAACGAACAGGCCGAAGCGGGCGGCGTCCGGATCGATTCGGAACTGATCGTCCGCCATCGCTACAACCCGAACCTGGACTACTCCTGGTTCATCCTGCCCTGCCTCATCGCCATCATCCTGACCATCAGCGCCCTCATCCTGACCGCCCTGTCCGTGGCCAGGGAGCGGGAACAGGGCACCTTCGACCAACTGCTGGTCTCGCCCCTGACCCTGGAGATGATCATGGTCGGCAAGGCCGCGGCCGTGCTCCTGGTGGGGCTGTTCCAGGCCAGCATCATCATCGCGGCCGCCGTCTTCGTGTACAAGGTACCCTTGTCCGGCTCCCTGGGCCTGATCTACGCCAGCGCCGTGCTCTATTTTTTCGCCCTGGTCGGAGTGGGCCTGTTCATCAGCGCCCTGTGCGCCACCCAGCAGCAAGCCTTTCTCGGCGCCTTTTCCTTCATGATGCCGGCCATTCTCCTGTCCGGCTACGCCTCGCCCGTGGAAAACATGCCCCAATGGCTCCAGGCCGCGACCTGGGTCAATCCCATCCGCCACTATATCGTCATCGTGAAAAGCATCTATCTCAAGGACGCGTCCCTGGGGTTCGTGCTCGA
Organism: Deltaproteobacteria bacterium; assembly: GCA_009930495.1. NCBI lineage: Bacteria > Pseudomonadati > Myxococcota > Myxococcia > Deltaproteobacteria bacterium. The sequence continues at coordinate 7,064 of RZYB01000052.1, read as the reverse complement.
AAACAGTCTGCCCCTGGTGGTCATCGCCGTGGCCACCCTGGCCGTCGCCGTGCTCATCTTTCGCAAGAAATTCGGCTAACGGACGGATTGGAGCCGGCTCCGATGGGCATCTCCACCCTTGACGCGAACCGACCATGCCCTATACAAGGGGCGCTGAAGGGGAGTAGCTCCCAGAGGCACGGTCAACATCACTGGCGCAACGCGCTTGGCCCTGTCGTCGGAATACACCGATGAGCGAGACCTTCAGCATGATCAACCATGCTGGAGGTCTCGCTTTTTTAAGACCTCCAGCCAAGCCATGGAGGTTCCATGAAATCCATTTGTCTGTCCCGGTCCTCGGCCGCCGTCCTCAACCCCGGCCTGGCCTTCCTGCTTTTGCCCCTCATCGCCCTGACCCTGATGCTGTCCTGGCCCGATCTGGCCGACGCCAAACGCCTGGGCGGAGGCGGCTCCTTCGGCAGCAGGCCTTCCTACAGCGGCGGGTATTCCAAGCCCGTGGCTCCGTCCAAAAGCAGCCCTACCATGAACCAATCCACCGCCCGCCCCCAGTCCCGCTTCGGCGCCCTGGGCGGCATGTTCGGCGGCCTGCTCATGGGCGGCCTGCTCGGGTCCATGCTCTTTGGCGGCGGGTTTGGCGGGCCGGGCCTGCTCGACCTGCTTCTTCTGGGCGGCGGGGCCTTCCTGCTCTTCAAGTTCCTGCGCGCCCGCAAAGCGGCCACGAACCCGCCCTACGCCTATGCCGGACCAAGCGCCGAACCAGTCCGGCCGGCCAGTGGGAGCGGCGGCTGGGGCCAGCAGTTTTCGTCCCAGCCAGCACCCTCGGGCCCGGTCATGCCGACGGGCGTGGATGAGCAGGAATTCCTGGCCGGGGCCAAGGCCCTGTACACCCGCCTGCAAAATTCCTGGGATCGCCGCGACCTGGACGACATCCGGCAGTTCACCAGCCCCGAGGTTCTGGCCGAGATCAGCCGTCAGGCCAGTCAGGATCCCACGCCAGGCCGGACGGAAATCCTCATGGTCGAGGCCCGCGTCCTCGAAGCCCGCACCGTGGGCACGGAAAGCGTGATCAGCGTGCTCTTCGACGCCATGCTCCGCGAGGACGGCCCCACGGCCCAGGCCGAACAGATCCGGGAAGTCTGGCACATCCGCCGCGACGAAAGCGCCGCCAATCCGCAGTGGACCCTGGAAGGCATCCAGCAGCTGGCCATCTGACGCACCCGCCCCGCGCGGGCATCCCCCGCGCGGGCGCGCCCCATACAGCTTCCCCGGAGTAAAGCATGAACACCCTGCTCGTGTGGACCCTGTTTCATATTTTCATCCTGGCCCTACTCGCCTTCGATCTGGGCCTGCTCCAACGCGGCCCAAACGGCATGAGCGTACGCGGCGCCCTGTGGGCCAGTTTGGGCTATATCGTCCTGGCCCTGCTCTTTGGGGCCGGCGTCTTCTATTTCCGGGGCACTCAGGCCGGATATGAATTCCTGACCGGCTACTTCATCGAAAAAAGTCTGAGCGTGGACAATATCTTCGTCTTTCTGCTCATTTTCCTGCACTTTTCCGTGCCCAAGGCCAGCCAGCGCAAAGTCCTGCTCTGGGGCGTGCTCGGGGCCCTGGTCATGCGCGCCGTGCTCATCGGAGTCGGAGCCAGCGCCATCGCCACCTTTCACTGGCTGCTCTACGTGTTCGGCCTGATCCTCGTCGCCTCTGGCATCAAGATGCTCGTGACCATCAACCAGGAACCCGACATGTCCGGCAACCGCATCGTCCGCTTCATGCGCCGGAATTTCCGCGTGACCGAGGAATTCGAGGGCGACAAGTTCTGGGTCCGGCGCGACGGCCTGCTCTTCATGACCCCGCTGTTCATGGTCCTGGTCGTGGTCGAGACCTCGGACGTCATCTTCGCCCTGGACTCCATCCCGGCCATTCTGGCCATCAGCACGGACACCTTCATCGTCTATTCATCCAACGTCTTCGCCATTCTCGGGCTGCGCGCCCTGTACTTCGCCCTGGCCGGAGTCATCCACCGTTTCCATTATCTCAAATACGGGCTGTCCCTGGTCCTGATCCTGGTGGGCGTGAAGATGCTCGTGAACACCTTTTTCGATGGGAAAATCATCTCCACGGAAACGGCCCTGCTGGCCACGGCCGCCATTATCGGGGGCTCCATGCTCTATTCCGTGTACCGGACCCGGCAGGCCACGGCGGACGAGGCCCGTGCCGCGACCCACTGGTGGATTCCGGGCTCACCGGCCCGGACGGAAGACGGGGCGAGGCCGGAAGAGAACTCCGGCCCGCGCTAGGGAAGAATCAAAAAATCAGGGATTGACGGACCCGTCCCGGCTCTTTTCGTCCAGGAGCCGGGCGATTTCGTCCTCGCCCAAGGGCGCGGGATGCTTGATCTCCAGGCTGCGCGACCATTCACGGGCAAAATCTTTTTGCAGCCACATATTCAGGCCCAGGGTCACCAGCAGGGCCACCAGCGCTCCGACGCTGGCCAAAAGCATGTCCTTGTGCGCGTCCCAGACATCGCCCTGGGTACCCAGATAGGCCGCGCCAAGCTCGCCCCCGAAAAATTCGGCCGCCGCCCATTCGATGAGTTCATAGAGCATGGACGTGGACATGGTGAAATCCAGGGGCAGAAAATACCCCCAGAACCCTTCGGCGTCCGCGATCCGGAAATAAATCTCGCGGAGGGGATAGGCCAGGAGCAGGCCGTACAGGAAATGGACGATGCGGTCGAAATTGTTGCGCTCCCAACCCACCAGGGCGTTGAACGTCGAGCCGAAGGCCGCCGAAAACCACTGGTCGTAGGGAACCTCGGCGTAGGTGTAGTGCGAACCGATCTCGTGGATGCACAAAAAAATAAAGATAAGCGTGTAGGAAATGCGGGACAAGGGGAATTTCCTGGCCGTTGCCCACAGCGCCCCCAGAGCCACGACAACAAGGACGTTCTCCAACAGCCAATCCTTGCGGTCAAACGGGTCCATGGCCAGAGCCAGAAATTCCAGCGTGAAAAGGCAGGTCAGGACAAACAGATACCTTCCATGGGGAATGTTTCGAAACCAGTTCATGCGTTCTCCGTGCCGAGTGGATGAAAATTCGAAGGAATGTTGTCCGCCATACACAGGACAAGCGCGCGGAGCAACGCACGGCCCAAACGCAAAAAACCCCGAACCAAAAGGTTCGGGGTTTTTTGCGTTTCTGGAGGTTGTGTTAGCCGAGGATGGCCTTCAAATCCTCGTCCGGCGTGGTGATGGGCTTGATGTCGAAGTTCTCGACCAGCACGTTCAGCACGTTCGGCGTGATGAAGGCCGGCAGCGTGGGCCCGAGACGGATACCCTTGATGCCCAGATGAAGCAGGGTCAGCAGGATGGCCACGGCCTTTTGCTCGTACCAGGACAAGATCATGGACAGCGGCAGATCGTTGACACCGCACTCAAAGGCTCCGGCCAGGGCCACGGCGATCTGGATGGCCGAGTAGGCGTCGTTGCACTGGCCCACGTCCAAGAGGCGCGGAATCCCTCCGATATCGCCCAGCTTCTTGTCGAAGAAACGGAACTTGCCGCAGGCCAGGGTCAGAACCACGCAGTCGGTCGGGACCTTTTCCACGAATTCCGTGTAGTAATTGCGGCCGGGCTTGGCGCCATCGCAACCGGCCACCAGGAAGAAATGGCGGATGTCGCCGCTCTTGACGGCCGCGATGACCTTGTCGGCCACGCCCAGGACCGCGTTGCGGGCAAAGCCCGTCAAGACGCTCCCCTTGTCCTCGTCGGCGGCAAAGCCGGGCATGGACAGGGCTTTTTCGATGACCGGGGCGAAATTCTTGTCCGCCACGTGGGTCACGCCGGGCCAGCCCACCAAGCCAGTGGTGAAGATATTGCCCTTGTAGGATTCCACCGGCTTCTGGATGCAGTTGGTGGTCATCAGGATGGCACCGGGAAATTCGGTGAATTCCTTCTGCTGGTTCTGCCAGGCCGTGCCGTAATGGCCGTGGAAATGCGCGTGCTTCTTCAGCTCCGGATAGCCGTGGCAGGGCAGCATCTCGCCGTGGGTGTAGATATTGATGCCCTTGCCCGCGGTCTGCTCCAGGAGCATGGCCAGATCCTTGAGGTCATGGCCGGACACGAGGATGGCCTTGCCGGCCTTGGGTCCCAAGGGAACTTCGGTGGGAACCGGATGCCCGTAGGTCCCGGTGTTGGCCGCGTCCAAAAGCTCCATGGCCTTGAGATTGGCCTGACCGCACTCCAGGCACAGGCCGACCAGTTCATTCAAACCCAGGCTCTGATCCAGGGTGGCGGCCATGCCCTTGTGGACAAAGGCGTAGACCTCGTCGGATTCCTGGCCAAGGATGGCGGCATGATCGGCATAGGCTGCCACGCCGCGCAGACCGTAGGTCAGGATCTGGCGCAACGACTCCAAATCAGCGTTGGCATCGGGTTTGGGCGCGAAACCGACCTGCTCGCCCATGGGCACGAGCTGGCTCTTGCCGGCCGTGGCAAAGGGAATCTCGGGGTGTTGGGTGAAATCCACCTGGCCGCCGCCAAGGAGGGTCCGGGCCAGCTTGGTCAGCAAACCGGTATCGGGCTCCTCGCCAAACGTGACCTGACCACCGGCGGCCTTGACCTTGTCCTTGAGGCGGACTTTCAATTCGTCGCAGCGTTCGAGCATGGCGACAAAGCGATCCGGATCAAAATCGACGTTGGTCAGGCAGGAAAAAATAGCCTCGCAGGTGAAATGGTTGACCTCGCTATCGACGACGCCCACCTTGCGCCCGGCCTGGGCATACAGGGACAGGCCCTTGACGGAATGGGTCAGCAGATCCTGAAGCGCGGCCACTTCCGGACTCTTGCCACACACACCCACCTTGTCGCAGCCCTTGCCCTTTGCCGTCTGTTCGCACTGATTGCAAAACATGGTTGAACCTCCATGAGAGAGTTGTTGTTGTCGTGTGAATCCTCTCTAGGCAGGGCGCTCCGAAAGTTCTTTGACGTGGGTCAAAAAAGGGTCATGCCGAAATCGGCGTCGGACGATGTCGGACACGGCGGGTTGAACCCAGTGTTCCGGGCAAGGTCGCGTCCGGTCATTGACAAGCCCCACCCCCCTCTTTAGTCGCTAGCACATCCGTTGCTGATAACAGTCATCATTTTGCACAACCCAGCCACCGAGGGACACCATGGCAAAACTCGAATGGACGAAAAAATTCGATACGGGCATTGAAGTCATCGACAGCCAGCACAAGCGCATCATGAACTACATCAACCAGCTTGAAGACCTGCGGATCGTTCATCCCCTGCGCCCGGATCCGGAGGTTGGCCGCGTCATCGGCGAACTTGTTGACTACACCATGTCGCACTTCGCCTTTGAAGAATCATTGATGGACGAGGCCGGATATGAATTTCTGATCGCGCACAAAACCGTGCACACAAATTTCACGCTGCGCATCGATGAATTCCACGACAGATACAAAAACGGAGAAAATATCGCCCACGAACTGCATGCCCTTCTCGTCAGTTGGCTGGTGAACCACATCATCACCGATGACGCCAACTACGCGCCAACAGTCACACAATTCCTGGAAAAACGTGAAAAGGCCAAGAACAGCGGCTGGATTGCCACTAAGCTCCGGGGATTCTTCGGGGCCAAGTAGCGGCCAAACCAACGCCTGAATCCGCGTGTCGCGGGTGGAGTGACCAGAAGGCAAGACCTGGAAAAGGCATCTTTCTCAAAACGAAAAATATTGTTGGTACCCCCAATTTTTTGATTGGTCCGAAAGTCGAGTCCTGGAATTTCAGAACCAACAACAGGGTCCCAGTCCACGCCGGCGTGGAGACATCGTTGTCGCCGAAGCCATCCGCTTGAAAATCCAGGGCAATCAAGGCCGCGCGACAGCGGGAAACACCCGCCCGACGCGGCCTTGAAAGTGCTGGAATTTCAAGCCCGCCACAAAAACCAGGCGAAAAGAATACTTTCGCCCAGTCACATTCCCGAAACAACGCAAAGTCAGGCCCGACAATGCGGAGACCGGCCAAAAACATGCTCCGACGCGGGCCGGACTTCCATTTCCACGCATCCGCCGTGTCCATTGGGAACGCGGCAACCGCGCGGCCACGATTTCAACAGGTGGTCCCGGACAATTTGTCCTTGAGAAAACGCGCCATCTCCTTTGCTTCTTCCGCCGGCATGACGGTGACCTGCTTGGCCAGCGCTTCAACTTCCGCCTGTGGCAGGCCCGTCGCCTTTTCAACGGCATAGGTGTCGATTTCGCCGTCTTCGGGCAATCGGCCACAGCCACCGACAATGCCGATAAATTCGTCTTTACAGAAAACAGGCACGCAAATTTTGATCATGCCGGCGTCGCATTCTCCGATAACCACATCACGCGAGGCCTTGGCCTGGGCCGCCATGTTCTGATGGGCCACGGAACAGATCGCCGGGATGCCGGACGGACTGGCCTTGATGGCCGGGCACAGCGGGTTGGCAAAATTCTTGAAGCCAGTAAACGTCAGCCCGTCCGCCCCGTAGGCACAGGCATTCACCTTCCACCGTTGGTGGAGTTCCTGTTCCAAAGCCGCCCATTCCTCCTTGGTCAACAAATCCGTCATTTTCATAACATACCCCGAGGTTGATTGTTCACTCCTGACCAAAACGCGCCCAAAATCCGTTACCGGTTACAACCCGCGCGGGCCGGCGCGTTCACCCAAAAGACAAATATCCTATTGAAATCCGAAAAACCTGCCGCCGCGAGCCGAAATACCACGCGCCGCTATCCGTTTAATGCCGCCAGGGCCGCCCGACACACCGCCAACGCGGGGCTGGCATCCTCGGCGGAAAACACGCGCTCGCCTTGGCGAAATACGGCGCTCCAGCCCTGGGCCGTCGGATCTTTCGGATGCGCGTCGCGTAAACGGAAGGTAAACCCGCGATCCTCAAGCACTCCGGCGAGCCGCAAGGCGTCGTTGATGTGCTCAGCTGCCTTGGCCGGCATCAGGTCTCCCAAAATCGCGGTCAATTCCCTGGATAAAGATTCACGTTCCGGCATGCTTCATTCTCCTTGCGGTCAAAAAAAT
>RZYB01000051.1 GCA_009930495.1 Deltaproteobacteria bacterium | reverse complement strand
TCTGGCTCCCCGGGACAGATTTGAACTGCCGACAGGGTGGTTAACAGCCACCTGCTCTGCCAACTGAGCTACCGGGGAACGCTCGTGAGGTGCCTCTTTAGGCAAAGGGCTGGCCGCTGTCAACAGGTTTGGGCCAGGGCGCGGATTTTTGTTTGCGCGGCCTCGTCATGCTTGCCCTGGCGATCCAGCGCCGAGATCAGGACCTCCCAAAAAGCCGGGACATCGCTTTTGAGATGAACGCTTTGCCGGGCCAGGGATTCGGCGATTTCCGGATCGTCGCCGTGTTCGAGGTAGATCGTGGCCAGCAGATGGAAGGACTGGGCGTCCTGGGGGTTGGCGGTGACGGCTTGGTGCAGGTATTCGCGGGCCAGATCCAGTTCCCCCCGCCGGAACGCCAGCCGGGCGAGATAACGGGCGGCCAGACGGTCTCCCTCGGGCAGGACCTGGACCCGTTCGTGGAGAGCCCGGGCCGTGTCGAGGTCGCCGGCTTCCTCGGCCATGAGCCCCAGCCTGGCCAGGGCGTAGACATGGTCGGGCTGGATGGCCAGGACCGCCTCGAAGGAATGCCGGGCCGCGTCGGGGTCGCCGTCCTTGAGGCAGGCGCAGCCGTGATTGTAGAGAGACATGACGTGCTTGGGATCGCGGTGCGTCAGATCCTGGAACGTGGCCCTGGCCATGGCGAATTTGCCCAGGCGGGCGTAGCAGATGCCCAGGGAATTGCGGGCCAGGATGTTGCCGTCGTCAGCGGACAGGGCCTTTTTGTATTCCGCGATGGCGTCGAAAAGGTCGTCCTGGGAAAAGAGGCGGTCGGCGCTGATGTTCAGGGACACGGAGTCGAAACAGGCGATCTTGTTTGGCAGCATGGCCGCGTGGTCCATGGCCTTGCGCACGTTTTCCAGAATTTCGGAGCGGGTGTAGTCCAGGAAGGGAAAGGTGGCGATACCGACGGTTGCCGCCAGGCCGGTCAGGCGTTCGTCGTCGAGCAGTTCGCCAACGCCTCGAACACAGTCTTTCTGGTCCATGTCGGGCACATAATACATGATGCCACGGAGACTATGCCGGCCGCCCAGGGCCTGGCCGCCGAACAGCGCCGTCGCGCGGGCGGCCAGGATCTGGATGTGCTGCTCGTCCTTCATTTGCGCCATGGGGGAGCGCCCGCCATGAGGGACTTCCAGGCGGATCAGGATCATGCAGAAGTTTTTGGCCCGAGCGCGGGCGGCGGCCCAGGCGTGCAGAAAATCCCGGTATGGGAGGAGCCCGGTCAAGGGATCCTTGTGCGTCCGACGATCCCCGGGCTGGATTTGTTCCGCCAGGCCCGAGTGTTCGTCGACCAGGGTCAGACGGTCGCCTGCCGCCATGTCCCAGTCCGGATCGGTTTGAACCAGGATTTCGGCCACGGCCATTTCATCCTGGACCTCGATCAGGGATATTTCTCCCTTGCACATGGGCGGGTAGTGTCCGAGCGCGGCCGCGTCCCGGTCGCCGCCCGTGATCCCATCACCGTTGAATTTTTGGGACCAGACCAGGAAGCGTTGTCCTTCATGGGCGTTCACGCTTCGCCCCAGGTTGATGGCCATGCGGCTCATGGGCAGGGTTTCCAGGATCACGCCGCCCTGGGTCAGAATCTGGCTGAAGGAATAAACGTGACCACGACCGTCCGTCTTGGCCGTGGCCAGGGCTTTGGCCGCTTTTTCCACAATCAGGCGACATTGTTCCCGCCGGCTTTTTTGAAGATGATCCCCCCGCAGGTCCTGGGGGTAGTTCACGCAGCCGATGCTGCTCGAAAGGGTGACTTCCTCGCGCAGCGGAGAGAATCGCGCCGAAACCGTGTTCAGCTCTTTTCCGAGTTTGTCGGCCAGGTCGAGCAGTCTGGCCCGGGACGCCTGGGGCCAGAACACGGCAAAGGTGTCGCCATCCAAACGACAAAGCAGGGTTTGTCGAGGGCAGATTGCCCGCATGCGTTCCGCGGCCAGCCTGAGCAGGTCGTCGCCGAAGAGGTGCCCGTGGGTTTTGTTGATTTGCCCGAAGCGGTCCAGGCCGGCCAGGATGAGACCGAAGCAGGCGCTGTGCGCGGGCAGGGTTTCGTCGGCCACCGTGTCCGGGCCGGGCATGATGGCTCCGATGATACCGGCGATTTCCCGGTCAATGGCCTGATCCAGGCAAAGGCGGTTGAAGAGGCCGGTCAGCGGATCGGTGATGGCCTGTTTGCGGAGCAGGATTTGCTCCAGGCACAGGGACGCCATGACCGGCATGTAGGCCAGGGATGGCCGGACCGCGTCCGCGTCCATGCCCCGTGCCACGAAGATGGCCAGCATCCGACCGCCATGGACCAGGGGGAGGCGCAGCCGGTCATGGTCCAGGCGGGCTTGGCCGTGCGGATGATCGGGGGTCGGTCCCATGTCTTCGGGCGGGGTGGTTGGGAAAATCAGGCTGTGGGAGCGGAAAGGAATAAGCCCCCCGAGGGCGGTTTTCAGAACCGGCTCGTATTCGATGATGTCCTGGCGGGTCAGGGCCTTGGGTTCGAGGGTCAAGAAGGCTGTGTTCATGCGTGGTTCCGTGGTGGTATGCCCCTGGTGCTTGCCCGAAGCCCCACCCCTTGTCCAGAAAGCAGAATTGTGTTTTGCCCCGAAGGCAACTACATCTGCCGGGAAATGGAGGAAAGAATGCTGCATGTGACGACCATGGAACTGGGTGTCCTGGAGACCAACTGCTATGTCGTGCACGACGATCATGAGGCCGTGGTCATCGATCCGGGCGGGGAGCCGGACAAGATTCTGTCTTTTTTGCGGGCCAACGCCTTGACCCTGACGGTGATTTTGAACACCCACCTGCATTTCGACCATATCCAGGGCAACGCGGGCTTGGCCGAGGCCACGGGGGCCCCGATCCTGGCCAGTTCGCGCGATGCCTTTCTGCTGGACACGGAATTGGGGGGCGGCGGCATGATGGGCTTTCCGCGTACTCCTGCGTTTCATTTCGAGCCCTTGGAAGAAGGGGAGCATGCGTGGTTGTCCACGTCCTGCCTGGTGCTGGCCACCCCGGGACACAGTCCTGGCAGCATGTCGTTTTATTTCATGGAGCTGTCTGCGGTTTTCGCCGGCGACCTGCTTTTTTACCGCTCGGTGGGGCGGACCGATTTTCCGGGCAGTTCCGAGTCGGAATTGATGCGCTCGGTGCGGACCAAGATTTTCACGCTTCCGGCCGAAACCGTGGTGTATCCCGGCCATGGCCCCCGGACCACCGTCGGGACCGAATCCTTGAACAATCCGTTTTTCACCGAATTTGTCCGTTAGGAGGGCGCCGTGCCAAACGAGCATGATTTTCGTGATAAATGTTGAGGTGTTGGATCGGAGGCCAGTTGGTATCTACGATTCAGTCGAACAGAGCGGCAGGTGTTTCTGGTACGGCCCGGGGTCGTGCCCCAGCTCGAAAACGCATTATACATCGAGCCCGACTGGACCCTGAACCTGGTCCAGGAGGGAGAATTCGTGCGCGCTGAATTCACGCGCAAACCCAGATCGTGACGTGTCCGCTTGTCATTTCCATGAGCCCCAGAGCCGGCGGCAACAGTGACGCCGCCGCCGACATTCTGGCCGATCTCGTGGCCGGAACGGTGCTCCGGCTGCGGGATTTTTCTGTGCGCCCCTGTGTCGGGTGCGGCGCCTGCGCCCGTGACGGGCACTGCGTGCTCGCCGACACGGACCAGGCGGAAGAACTTTTCGCCCATGTCGAAAGCGCTTCCGGGCTGATTTTGACCGCGCCCGTGTATTTCTATCATCTCCCGGCCCAGGCCAAGGCCTGGGTCGATCGTTCCCAAAGTCGCTACCTGGCCCGGGAAGCGGGTCTTCGTCCTCGCGCTTCGCGGCGCCGGGCCTTTGCCGCGCTCGTGGCGGGTCGACCACGTGGGGAGCGGCTTTTCGAGGGTGTTTTGCCCACCTTGCGGTATTTTTTGGATGTTTTTGATTTCGATCTCGTTGACACCGTGCGAGTCGGTGGCGTCGACGGCATGGGCGCGTTGCTGGGCAGCTCCTCGGCCAAGCGCGCCGTGCGGGATTTGGGGCGACGGATTACATGGTAGGCATGTCCTGCTTGTCGCGCCGGGTTCTCTGCAACCTCCTGAGCGCCGCCGGTCGACGGTGCCAGGTGTGCGCCGCTGTCCTGCCCGACGCCCGCCATGGCTTGTTGTGCGCGGACTGTGCCCGGCTGCTCGCTCCCCGTCGCGGCGGTTATTGTCCCCGCTGTGGCATTTGCTTCGCCGATCCGTCCGCTTCCATCCATGCCTGCCTGGCCTGCCGCGTGAGCGCGCCACCTTGGAGCGGCGTCGCGTTTCATTCTCCCTATGCGGGCGTGCTCAAGGATTTGGTGCACCGTTTCAAGTTTGGCCGCGATCTGGGCGTGGCGCGGCTTCTGGGCGAGTTGTTGCATGACGCCTGGCTCGTGCATGGCCTGGACCTGCCCGATTTGCTCGTGCCCGTGCCCATGCGTCCTGGCCGTCTGGTTTGGCGGGGCTTCAATCAGAGCGTGGAACTGGCCAGGATGCTGGGCCGTCGCATTGGCGTGCCCGTGGTCGTGGATGGTCTGACCAAGATGCGCGATACCGTGCCCCAATCCACCCTGAATCGCGAGGAACGATCCCGCAACGTTGTCGGTGTTTTCATGGCGTCGTCACGGGTGGCGGGCAGGTCCGTGACCCTGGTCGATGATGTCATGACCACGGGTTCGACGCTGACCGCCTGTGCCAAGGCCTGTTTGGACGCGGGCGCGGCCTGTGTCAGCGTGGCCGTTTTGGGGAGGGCCCTGTGAAGCGGCTCTGGGGCGGGCATCCCGTGCGGGGGGCGGTGATCGCCATGCTGGTGTGCCTGTTCATGGGCATGGCCGCGTCCTTGGCCTTGGATGCTGTTCAGGACGTGGAGCGCCGTCGGTATCTGCATGTCCGGGATAATGGCGACGCCTATCGGGAATTGCTCGCCGTGGCGCGCATGGAGTTGAACGCGGCGGCGCTGGCCGCGCATTTGGCCGGGACCACCAGCGACGAGGCGGCGTTGGCCGGGCACGAGGCCAGCCTGGCGGAATCCCTGGTGCGGTTGCGTCAGGCATTGATGGTTCTGTGCCGGGGCGGCAAGTACGTCCGGTACGCAGGCGAGCGCGTCGGCGCGGTCGTTCAGGAAATCGAGTATTGGCCGGAGGACGGCTCCGACGCGCAGACCACGGCATTGGCCCTGGTCGTGGACGGGATTTCGGACCGGGCGTCCCGCCTAGTCCGGGAGCGGGGGCCACAAATCCAGTCCAGGCCAGTCACCGCCGAAGCAGAAAGGGGCTGTTGCGCCGAACTTTTTGCCAGGGCCCGGACACTGGCCGAAGGGCTGTATTTGGATGCCGTGGCACAAGGACGTCATGAACTGGACCATCACCATGAAAGATACCGGTCCTTGCAGCGTGCCGTTCTGGGAGGAGGCTTGGTGTTCGCTGTCCTGGCCGCGGGTCTGGGGTGGTCCGCCCTGGCCGGAACGCGCCGTCTGCTCGACAATCGGAAAGAGGACGCCGCCAATGTCGTCGAGGCACGAGCCGGCATGGATCGGATTTTGGAAGCCCTGCCCGTGGGCATCGTTCTCGTGGGGCACGACGACGCCATCCGTCGCGTGAATCTCGCCGCCACCAACCTGCTCGGCATCGGCTTCGATTGGTTGGAAGAGCGACAAACCCGGTGGAACATGTTTTGTCCGATGTCCTCCGCGCGCTTCGCGGACGCTCCCCGGCGGGTGGAAATTGAAAGCGAGGTGCGGCTGCGACGGCTTGACGGCGGATATATCGACGCCGTGAAGAGTTCCATTCCGGTCATGCTCGGCGGCGAAACCCTGACCCTGGAGGTGTTCGCGGACATTACCACCCGCAAGCGGGCCGAGAGAGCCCTGGAACAGGAAAAACAGCGGTTGGAGTCGGTGCTGGCCGGGATCGACGAGGGCGTGGCCCTGACCGATGACGCGGGGAGGATTCTGGAGATCAACGCATGCCTGATCCGGATTCTGGGATGTTCGAACGCCGACGTCACGGGCGCGCCGATTTATTCCCTGTTTTCCGATGACAGATTCCAGGCCGCCGTGCGCGGTGGCCTGGACAGCTTGCGGGAGAATCCTCGAAACAAGGTCCGGGAACTGCAACTGGAAGCCTTCCGGGACATGGACGTCATTGTCCGCATGCAGGCCGTGGTCGAGGGCGATCGTTTCGCGGGCATGATCGTCAGCGTCATCGAGGTCACGGAAATTATCGAGGCCAAGCGTCGGGTCGAGGCCGCCTCCCGGGCCAAGACCATGTTTTTGGCCAATGTCAGTCACGAAATCCGGACACCGCTCAACGCCATCATCGGCCTGGGAGAGGTTTTGTCACGGCTGGAACTTGGCGTGGAGCAGACCGAGTGCCTGGACGGCATCCGGGTCTGTGCCGACAACCTTCTGGCCATCATCAACGACATTCTCGATTTTTCCAAGATAGAGGCCGGCATGTTCAAGGTCGTGGCCGAGGACACGAGCCTGCCCGTGTTGCTGGACAAGGTCGCGGCCATGTTCATGGAGCAGGCGCGCAACAAGGGCCTTGGCTTTGCCGTGGTGACGACCACCGTGCCGAAGCTGGTTCGCGTGGATGGCGTTCGCCTGACCCAGATTCTGGTCAACCTAGTTGGCAACGCCCTCAAGTTCACGGCCGCTGGCGAGGTCGTCTTGGCCGTGCGGGGGCGCGCGGTGGGGGACGGATGCCGTGTGTCCTTTGTCGTGCACGACACGGGCATGGGCATCGAGGCCAAGCGGCAGGAGCGTGTTTTTTCTTCCTTTGAACAGGCCGATGGTTCCCTGACCCGGCAATACGGCGGCACTGGTCTGGGGTTGACCATCGCCCACGGTCTGGTCAGGCTCATGGGTGGTGCGGGGATCGCGCTGTGCAGCGCTCCGGATGACGGCAGCGCCTTTTCCTTCGTCCTGGACATGGACGTGCCCCGGCCGCGCGCGGCCCTGGTCGCGCCTGACGCGGATCGGTCGGCGATGCCCGATTTTTCGCGAATCCGTGTCCTGGCGGCCGAGGACAACCCCTTCAACCAGGCGCTGTTCCGAAAAATGCTCGCCGGATTGGGCGTGACCCGGATCGAGATCGTGGGCAACGGGCAGGCCGCCTTGGATTTGCTGGCGACCGATGCCGCGTTTGATATCATTTTCATGGACATCCAGATGCCCGTGCTCGACGGGCTGGAGGCGGCCAAGGCCATCCGGGCCATGGGCCTGTCCATTCCGATCATCGCCCTCACGGCCCATGTCCTGGACGCGGACCATTTGCGCAGCATGGACGCCGGCATGAACGGACATCTGCTCAAACCCTACAAGACCCAGGATCTCGTGGACGCCTTGCGGACCTGGTGCGTGTGAAGTTTTTTGTTGACGTCTCGGGAATGATCGTTTTATCCGCATTGTCCCTCTCGACAAATGTCCTGCTCCGGACATGCAGTATGGTCATGGTCTTGACGGGCTGCCTGCAAATGGGTAGCTACGTCGTTTACTATTTTGGAGGACGCGAAGATGTTTGCAATCGTGGAAACAGGCGGAAAGCAGTTCCGTGTAGAAGAAGGGCGCAGCCTGAAGGTCGCCAAGCTGGACGTGCAGGCTGGTGGGGAAATCACCCTGGACAAGGTGCTGCTGGTTGGAGCGGGCGCCGAGGTGAAGATAGGCCAGCCTTTTGTCGACGGCGCCTCCGTGCAGTGCGAGGTGGTCGATCACGGCCGCGACAAGAAAATTATTATTTTCAAGAAGAAACGCCGCAAGGATTATCGTAGAAAACAGGGACACCGTCAGGATTTCACGCTGTTGAAGGTGAAGTCCATTCAGGGCTAGTGTCAGGAGGAAATCATGGCTCATAAAAAAGCTGGTGGAAGTTCAAGAAACGGACGTGATAGCGCTGGTCAGCGACTGGGTGTGAAGAAGTTCGGCGGTCAGCCCGTTCTGGCGGGTAATATCCTCGTCCGGCAGCATGGAACCAAGGTGCATCCTGGCTCCAACGTTGGTGTTGGCAAGGATTTCACGCTTTTCGCCCTGATCGACGGTGTCGTGAAGTTCGAGAAGTACACCCGGAAAAATCAGGTCAAGACGCGGGTCAACGTCGTTCCCGCAGCCTAGACAGTTGCGTGGGCGTGGCGGTTTGCGTTTCGCGACCGATGGCGCCGTGGCATACGCCTGCAAAGCCGCCTCAAGTTTTTCTTGGGCGGCTTTTTGCTGTCCGGCGTGGTCCGGACCGAGGAGAATTGCATGAGATTTGTTGACGAGGCCCGGATCATCATCCGCTCCGGACATGGTGGAAACGGGTGTGTTTCGTTTCGCCGCGAGAAATATGTGCCCCGTGGTGGCCCGGATGGCGGTGACGGTGGCAAGGGCGGGGATGTCATCTTCCGCGCGACCACCAATCTTTTGACCCTGTACGATTATCGCCATGCCGCCGTGCAGGAGGCCGAAAACGGTCGTCCCGGTTCCGGCCGGCTGTGCTTTGGCCGGGCTGGCGCGGACAGGATTATCGAGGTGCCGGTGGGTACCCAGGTGTTCGAGGAGGCCGAGGATGGCGAAAACCTGGTGGCCGACATGACCCAGGCCGGCCAGGAGATCGTGGTCGCGCGGGGTGGTCGTGGAGGCAAGGGCAATGCCCATTTCAAATCCTCGACCATGCAGGTGCCCCGTTTCGCCCAGCCCGGCGAGGACGGCGAGGAAAAATACATCCGCCTGGAATTGAAGGTTTTTGCCGACGTCGGGTTGCTGGGTTTGCCCAACGCGGGCAAGTCGACCTTTATTTCGCGGATTTCCGCCGCGCGGCCCAAGATCGCGGCCTATCCGTTCACCACTCTGTCCCCCAATCTGGGCGTGGTTCTTGACGAGCACGGTCGGAAGCTGGTGGTGGCGGACATTCCCGGCTTGATCGAGGGCGCCCATGCGGGCCAGGGACTGGGGCATACCTTTTTGCGGCACGTGGAGCGATCCCGCTTTTTGGTGCATATTCTGAGCATCGAGGATGTGCATGTGGACGATCCGTTGGCGGGTTTCCACATCCTGGACGAGGAATTGCGCCAGTTCGATCCGGCCCTGGCCCAGAAACCGCAGCTACGGGTCGTCAATAAGATCGACACCGTGGACGAGGCGAGGCTGGCCGAGATACGGGCCGCCTTTGACCGTCTGGGAGTTCACGTGTACTTCATGTCCGCGTTGCAGGAAACCGGTGTTTCCGACGTGCTGGACGCCATGTGGGCCATGCACGCGGAATTGGGGATGGAGGGTGGAAGCGAGGATGGAACGGACGACTGATTGGCGCGAACGGCGCCGACGGACTCTGGAAAAGGCCAAGCGGGTCATCGTCAAGGTTGGGAGCGCCGTGCTGACCACCGACAAGGGGCTGGACGCGCGCGTGGTCAACCGACTGGCCGACCAGATCGCGGGTTTGCACGATCGAGGCCTGGAAATCGTGCTGGTCACTTCCGGAGCCGTGGCCGCGGGGCGTTGTGTCTTGGGCCCCGAGGCCGCGACCGGATGCATGGTGCACAAGCAGGCCGCTTCGGCCGTGGGCCAGAGCCGGCTCATGCACAGCTATGACGAGGCGTTCGAGCGCTATGGCAAGATCACGGCCCAGGTTCTCTTGACTCGGGACGATTTGCGGAGTCGCGAGCGGTTTTTGAACGCCCGCAACACCATGTGCCGGTTGCTGGATTGGCGGGTCATCCCCATTGTCAACGAGAACGACACCGTGGCCGTGCAGGAATTGAAGCTCAAGTTCGGCGACAACGATGCCTTGTCGGCCATGGTCGCTAATTTGATCGGCGCTGATCTGATCATCAATCTGACGTCCGCCGCGGGCGTTTTCGACGACAACCCCCTGGACAATCCCGAAGCGCGTTTCGTGGCCTGCATCGAGGACATCGCGGACATGAATCTGCAATCCATGTGCCGGGGCAAGACCGGCGCCGGAACCGGCGGCATGCTCAGCAAGCTCATGGCCGCGCGCCGCGCGGCCCGGATCGGGGTGCCGACGCTCATTGTCTCGGGCCAGGAAAAATTTGTCCTGGAACGGGTTTTCAACTTGGAAGAGCTGGGTACCTGGATCGCTCCGACCCAAAAAATGCTTTCTGGCCGCAAGTTTTGGCTGGCCTATCATCTGGACCCGGCTGGGACCCTGATTGTGGACGATGGCGCTGTCCGGGCCCTGAAAACCGAGGGACGCAGCTTGTTGGCGGCCGGGATCAGCGATGTCGACGGGAATTTCGGCATGGGCGCGCTGGTCAAGATTGTCAGTCTTGGCGGGGAAACGGTCGGCGTCGGGTTGTCCAATTTCAAGGCCGCTGAATTGCGCAAGATCCGAGGGCTGAGCAGCGCCGAGATCGAGGGCGTGCTCGGGCCCTGCCCGCATCGGGAAGTGGTTCACCGGGACAATATGGTGCTGGATAACGCCCTGTAGGTTGGTATTTTTTGTGCCGGCCTTGGTCCTGCCGATTTTCGGAGGACGGTTCATTTCGGCCAAATTTTTTTTGAGCTCGAATTTGTGTCATGCATGGAAAATCGCGGCGCGGCCCTTACGGAAAAGAGGGCCGCGCCGTTTTTTTGTGTATCGGGCCTGGCTGACGGGCCGTGTCCGGTCTCCTGGTCGCGGCGATGATCGGGACGGGCAGGGCGGGGACGCAGCCGTGGGTTCAGACGTCGTGCAGATGAAAGACGAGCAGCCGACCGTGGCGCAAACGTACTTGGGCCAGGGACGAGGTCAGGACATTGCTCATTCCCCATGTGGAGGCAAAATTCAGGGTGGCCTCGCGTAGCGGATATTCCAGACCGGTCAGGGTCACGCCCCGGACTTCCGGTGTGACGGGCACCAGGGACAGGGTGTCTCCGACGCACCCGGTCAGGTTCAGGACCGAATCCGTCATGTGGATGGTTTGATCCGCGTTCGTGACGCAGGCCGGGATCCCCCGGTCCAGGCATCGGGCCAGAAGCAGGACGTTGGCCAGGGTGTGGTCCAGGCGGCCGCCGGTCATGCCCAAAAAGGTGATTCGCGTCGCTCCGCCGGAAAAGGCCAGGTCCATGGCGAGTTCCAGGTCCGTGGCGTCCTTTTTGGCGGGATGGGGATGCAGGGTGACGCCGGTTTCTTGATACGTCCTGAGCGTGTCGGGGGCGATGGAGTCCATGTCGCCGATCACGATGTGGGGCTGGATGTCCAGCGCCAGTAGATGCCGGCTGCCGCCATCCACGCCGACTAGGCAATCCGCGCCGGCGACCAGGTCGCGGATGTGGGGGGAAGGAGTGCAGCTCCCGTTGGCGAAAAGAATCCAATGCATGGGGGTTCCGTGTGGTTGATGGGCGCTCTTGCTGTTTGATTTTCGAGCGGTTACAGCCCTAAAAGATAATCGGCTCATCTCGACAAATCAAGGACGTGTCATGGCTGCTCAAATGGCGAACGTGCTGGTGGTGGATGACAGCAGGATGTTTTCGCAGGTCGTTGTCCAAAAATTGGAACAGACCATTACCGGGCGGATTTTCGCGGCGGGGACGCTGGCGGAAACCGTCGTCTTGTTGGATGCGCACGCATTCGACGTGGCCATGCTGGATTTGAACCTGCCCGACGCTCCTTCGGGCGAGGTGGTGGATCTGGTGCTTGCGCGGGGCATCCCGGTCATTGTGTTCGCCGGCGACTGCACGGACCAGACCCGAAGACGCCTGTGGTCCAAGAACATCGTGGACTACGTGGTCAAGGAGGGCGGCGAGAGTCTGCGTTACGCGGTGCGTCAGGCCCGGCGGATCATCATGAACAAGAGCCTGAAAATCCTGGTGATCGAGGATTCCGAGATGGTGCGTGGACTCATCGCGGGACTGCTGCGGGTTCATCGGTACCAGGTGTTGGAAGCGGAGAACGGCCTGGAGGGGTTGCGGGTTTTGCACGAGCATCCAGATATCCGGCTCATCATCACGGATTATGAGATGCCGAAAATGGACGGGGTGAGGTTTATCCGCCGCGTGCGAGAACGGTATCCCAAGGAGGAGTTGGCGATCATTGGCATTTCCAGTCATGAGCTGGAGTTTTTGTCCGCCCGGTTTCTGAAGAGCGGGGCCAATGATTTTTTAACCAAGCCGTTTTCCAGCGAGGAGTTTTACTGTCGCGTTTCCCAGAACATGGACCTGCTGGAGTATATCCGGACGATCAAGGACTATTCCGAGCGGGATTTTCTGACGGGCCTGTGCAATCGGCGGTATCTTTTCGAGCACGGTCCGGAACGGATTCGCGTTGCCCAGAAAAAGGGTTTGCTGGTCTGCGTGGCCATGCTTGATATCGATCATTTCAAGCGCATCAACGATGATTTTGGGCATGACGCGGGCGACGCGGTCCTTGCCTGGCTCGGGGTCAGGTTGCGTGACCGGTTTGGGGCGCATGGGATCGTGGCCCGTTTGGGCGGGGAGGAATTTTGCCTGCTGTGCGTGGACCCGCCCCTTGATTTTCGGCTTGATCTGGACCGGTTTCGGGCTGAGATCGCAGCCGGGTCGTGTCCGGTTGGGGATACGGTCGTGAACTTTTCCTTGAGCGTGGGACTGCGCGTTTCCAGGGACGAGAGTTTGGAAACCATGTTGAAAAAAGCCGACGGGCTTTTGTACGCGGCCAAAACCAACGGTCGAGACAGGCTTGAATTTTCCTCGAACAACAACGTTTCGGAGTGACGATGTTTGCCCCTTCCGTCTATGAGAGCCGTCGCGCCGCCCTGATGGGGCGCGTTGGGTCCGGTTTGATTCTTCTGGTCGGCAACCGCTTGATCGGCATGAATTATCGCGCCAATACCTATCCGTTTCGTCAGGATGGATCTTTCTTGTATTTTACGGGCCTGGATGAACCCGATTTGCTTTTGCTCCTGGACTGCGACAGTGGCGACGCCCGGCTCCATGGCCCGGCACTTGGGCTGGAACACGCGATCTGGAGCGGGCCGAGCCCGTCGTTGGAAGACTTGGCGACGCGCGCCGGCTTGACCTGCGGCGCGGGCCTGGACAAAGCCCGGGCCTCGTGCCGTGGGGCCTTGGCCCAAGGGCGCACGATTCATTACCTTCCGACCTATCAGGATGGGCAGACCCTGGCTTTGGCCCGGTTTTTGGGCCATGACCCCGAGCGCCTTGAACGGGAGGCGTCCCAAATTTTGATCGCGGCCGTGGTGGGGTTGCGTGGCCCTAAATCCGCCGACGAGGTCTCGGAAATCCGGTCCGCCATCGCCGTGTCCGCCGAGGCCTACGAACTGTTGATGCGCGAGTGCCGCCCTGGCGTGTCGGAAATGGAGCTATTTGGGCACATGCAGGGGTTGGTGCTCTCCCAGGGATGCGCCGAAGCCTTTCCCACGATTTTGACCCGACAGGGGGAGGTGTTGCACAATCATTCCCATGATCGGGAATTGGTGGCGGGTGATTTGCTGCTGGTGGATTCGGGTGTTCGCTCCAAGATGGGCTACGCGTCGGACATTACCCGGACCCTGCCCGTGTCCGGGTGCATGACCGCGCGGCAACGCGATATTTATGATCTGGTCGTGGCGGCCCAGGGCGCGGGCGTGGCCCGCATGGCGCCGGATGTCCCCTTTTTGGAGTGTCATTTGGCCGCGGCCAGGGTCATTGCCGAGGGGTTGCGGGATTTGGGTCTCATGCGCGGTAATCCGGACGAAGCCGTTGCGGCCGGAGCCCATGCGTTGTTCTTTCCGCATGGGTTGGGGCACATGTTGGGTCTTGATGTCCATGACATGGAAGGGCTGGGCGAGGATCACGTTGGGTACGACCAGGGCTTCCGGCGTTCCCAACAATTTGGACTGTCTGGCCTGCGCATGGCCAGACCGCTGCGGCCTGGTTTTGTCATGACCGTCGAGCCCGGCATTTATTTTATTCCGCCGCTTGTGGCGCGTTGGCGGGAGCAACGCCTGCACGATGCCTTTATCGATTATGCGGCCGTGGAGACGTGGTTTGGCTTTGGCGGCATCCGCATCGAAGACGATGTTCTGGTCACGGACACGGGAATCGAAGTGCTCAGCGTCGGTATTCCCAAACAATCGGACGAGGTTTGCGCCCGCATGGTTGCCTGCCGATGCTGAAGTCCAGCCTGCACGGCGGCCATAGCGGTCAGTTTTGCGACCATGCCCGGGATAGTTTGGCCGAAATGGTTGCCACGTATCATGCCCAAGGATTTGAGTGTGTTGGCTTGGCCGAGCACATGCCGCCGCCTGCCGATGCCTGGCTCTATCCGGATGAAGTCGCGTTGGGCCGGTCGGCCTCCTGGATGCAGACCCGTTTTGCGGCCTATGTGCGCGAAGCGCGGCGTCTGGCCGAGGAATACGCGGGCCGGATGCGGATTTTCGTGGGCATGGAGAGCGAGTGGTATCCGGGGTGTGAGTCATGGGTGAGGCGGCTGCGGGCCGATCATGGCTTGGACTATGTGGTGGGCTCGGTGCACCACGTCCGGGGCGTGTGCTTTGATTATTCCCGCGACACCTATGCCCAGGCCGTGGCCGCCTGCGGTGGCCTGGCCGCCCTGTATGCCGACTATTTCGATGCCCACCTGGAGATGCTGCATGGCGTCGAACCGGAAGTGGTTGGACACTTTGATTTGATTCGCCTTTACGATCCGAATTACCGCGACACGCTGGCCGTTGGCGAAGTCTGGGCGCGGGTCGTGCGCAATCTGGACTGGGCGCGGGATCATGGCGCGGTGTTGGATTTCAATGCGCGCGCCCTGCTCAAGGGTCAGGCCGAGCCCTATGTCTGCGCGCCCATCCTAAATGAAGCCGGGCGCGTGGGCATCAAGGCGGCATATGGCGATGATGCCCATGGCTGTGCCGATGTGGGTCACGGGTGGGAGGTTTGCGCTCAAGCCTTGTATCAGCGAGGCATGGCCCTTGCGGAATTCGCGCCGGCAGTGCTCAGCGGCGGAGATCCTGAAGCATGATTCGGGGCGTGGTTCTCCAGGCTTTCCACAGGCGGCGGCTGGAGTAGGCCAAACCTGTTCCGACCATGACGTAGATGCCGGTCTTGAGATCGCGCTCCAGGGCGGATGTGCTCACCAGACGGCCAAGGAGCATCATCATGACGATGAGTCCCCAGTTTTTGAACGAAAAAAGGCCGCCAAGGCATGCCCGTGAAGGTTTTTGCCGGATGTGGACGACAATTTTGTCCGCGATCTTGTCAAACACATAGCGGCTTTTGAGCATGCCTAGGGTCAGGCCGATGATGGTGGTCAGGATGATGATGGGCAACGATGCTTCCCGATCAAGGTAGAGGCCCTTGCACGCCAGGAAAATTCCCAGACAGAACCA
>RZYB01000050.1 GCA_009930495.1 Deltaproteobacteria bacterium | reverse complement strand
GCCTGAAAGCCGTGATCGATCAAGTCGTGGAAGACGCGGACTATACGATAATTTCCAGACGGGACGCACCGGACGCAGTGGTTATGTCCCTGAACACATTCAACAGCCTGATGGAAACAGTGTATTTGCTGAGTTCTCCCGCAAACGCCGCCCATCTGGCCAACTCCATCGAAGAATACCGACAAGGCAAGACCGTGGAACGCGGTTTGGACGATGCCTAGCCGTCTGAGTTGGACCCTGGCCGCCTGGGAGGACTACCAGTACTGGCAAAATCAGGATCGAAAGACCGTGAAAAGGATCAATATCCTGATCCGTGACTGCATGCGTGATCCCTTTCATGGCATCGGAAAGCCCGAGCCGCTCAAGGAAAACCTGACCGGTTTCTGGTCCCGCAGGATCGATCAGACAAACCGATTGATCTATTGCGTGGACGGCGAGAATTTGGTGATTATCGCGTGCCGCTATCATTATGCGTAAAAAACACGGCGCGACAAAACCAGAAACACACATGCACACAAGCGCCCGTCTTCCGGCGGGCGCTTTTTCGTTACATCGTGGGTTCTGTGTTCCAGGCCATGAGCGGGGTTTGGGCGCGGGGCGGAGTCATGTCGACGCGGACCGCCGTCAGGGCGCCGAGGCTGGGAAAAAGGGGCAGGCTGTTCAGACGCCAAATCAGGGGAATGGGCTTCCAGGTCGCGGCCGGACCAAGCAGGATGGACCTGGCTTGGATAAAGCCGGCGGGAATATTTTTTTGGAGCAGCTGACGCATCCCGGTCCAGGTGAACCAACGCGCCGGGGCCGGGAATGATGTTTTCGAGGACAACCGCGCCGACCAGCCGTGGAGCGAGGAACGATTCAGAAAAGTGATCAAGATTCCCTTGCGCGCCACCCGCGCCGCCTCGCGCAGCACCGCTCCCGGATCGTCCATGAATTCGAGCACGGTCATGATGGACGCGTAAT
This sequence comes from Deltaproteobacteria bacterium, assembly GCA_009930495.1. Lineage (NCBI taxonomy): Bacteria > Pseudomonadati > Myxococcota > Myxococcia > Deltaproteobacteria bacterium. The sequence goes on along the minus strand of RZYB01000050.1, from coordinate 14,533 downwards.
CGAACTCGCGATCATCAAAGGGAAGATGGTCGGCCCGGCCCAAATGCAGGTCCACCCGGCCGCCCATCTTATCCCTGGCCCGGGCCAGCAGGTCCGGATTTTGGTCCAGGCCCGTGAGGTCGAAACCACAGGACCAAAAAAAATCCAAAAAAAGCCCGGCACCACATCCAATGTCCAGAAGCTTTTGCTTGCGCCTCGGCCAGGGCGCGATCAGGCCCTGCAGCAGATGTTCTTCCTGCCGCAGGGCAAAGACGCCTTGGGAGGTTCTGGCCCACTGATCATAGCGCCGGGCGCTTTCCGTGGAATCCCAGGACATTAGATCTTGGTCACCGCGCCCTTGGCCGCCGAGGACGCCATGCGGCTGTAACGGCGCAGGATGGAGGATTTGATTTCCTTGGCGAACGGCTTCCAATTCGCCCGACGCGCGGCCAGTTCGGCCTCGTCCACCACAAGTTCGATGGTCCGGGCCGGGATGTCGATTTTGATTTTGTCCCCGTCCTGGACAAGGCCGATGAGCCCGCCCTCGGCCGCTTCCGGACTGATGTGACCTATGGCCGCGCCGCGCGTGCCGCCGCTGAAACGGCCGTCCGTGAGCAGCGCCACCTCTCCGCCCAGGCCCAGACCGGAAATGGCCGAGGTCGGCGTGAGCATCTCACGCATGCCGGGACCGCCGATGGGACCTTCATTGCGGATGACAACCACATCACCGGCCTTGATCTTGCCGCCGAGAATGGCCTCGACAGCAGATTCCTCGCCCTCGAAGACGCGGGCCGTGCCCGTGCGCTGCATCATCTCCGGGGCAACGGCCGACTGTTTGACCACGGCTCCGTCCAGGGCCAGATTGCCCTTCAAAATGGCGATGCCACCCTGCTGGGAATAGGGTTCGGCCACGGTTCGGACCACTTCCGGACGCAGAATGCGGGGTTTCAGGGCCGCGAGGTTCTCGCCCAGGGTCTTGCCGGTCACGGTCAGGACGTCGGTATTGATCCGCCCGTTGGCGGCCAGCTCGGCCATGACCGCCGGGATGCCGCCGGCTTCGTCCAAATCGGCGATGTGGTGCGGCCCGGCCGGGGACAGCCGGCACAGATTCGGCGTCTTGCGGCTGATTTCGTCAAAAATATCCAGAGTCAGATCCAATTCGGCCTCGCGGAACACGGCCGGCAGATGAAGCACGGTATTGGTGGAACAGCCCAGGGCCATGTCCACGGTCACGGCGTTGGCCACGCTCTTGGCCGTGACGATATCGCGCGGCCGGATATTTTTTTCCACCAGACTCATGACCTGCATGCCGGCATGCTTGGCCAGCCGGAGCCGGGCGCTGGTCGGTGCCGGAATGGTGCCATTGCCGGGCAGGGCCAGACCAATGGCCTCGGACAGACAGTTCATGGAATTGGCCGTGAACATGCCCGCGCACGACCCGCAGCCCGGACAGGCGCATTCCTCCATGATTTCAAGCTCGGCCTCGGTCATGGCTCCGGTTTTGACCCGGCCCACGCCCTCGAAGACCGTGATCAGATCCACCGCCTGGCCGTCGAGCTTGCCGGGCAGCATGGGACCGCCGCTGACGACGATGGACGGAATGTTCAGGCGGAGCATGGCCATGAGCATGCCGGGTACGATCTTGTCGCAGTTGGGAATAAAAACCAGACCGTCAAAAGGTACGGCCGTGGCCGAAATTTCGATGGAATCGGCGATGAGTTCACGGCTGGGCAGGCTCATGCGCATGCCCTCATGGCTCATGGCCAGACCGTCGCAGACACCGATGGTCGGAAATTCCATGGGCGTGCCGCCAGCCATGCGGATGCCGTCCTTCACGGCCTGGGCAATGGTGTCCAGGTGCATATGGCCGGGGATGATTTCATTGGCGGAGTTGACCACGCCGATAAGCGGCCGGTTCATTTCCTCGCGGGTCATGCCGAGAGCGAAAAGCAGGGACCGATGCGGTGCCCTTTCCAATCCTTTGAGCATCTTATCACTACGAGACATGGGAGTATCCTTTCTGTTTAGTTGCGCAGGGCGACCTTGGAGCTGACCACTCCAACCAGGGTCAACACGCCAACCATGGCCAGGGCGTGGGTTGCGGGAAAAAAGGAAACAGTGATCCACAATGGTGGGACGTTGAAAACATCATGCAGACCGTGCTGGGCCAGTTTCAGAAATCCCAGGGCCACGGCCGAGGCCAAAAAACCCTGAAACGCGCCGCCAACCAGCAGCGGAAACTGGATATAGGACCGGCTGGCCCCGACAAAACGCAAAATTTCCAGTTCCTCCTGGCGGACCAAAAGGGCCAGCTTGATGGTGTTGCCGACCACCAGGGCCACGACCACCAGCAAAAACCCGCTCACCGGCCAAAAGGCCATTTTGGCGAATCCGACCCAGGATGACAGAATATCCACCTGCAAGGGATTGAAGCCGACCTTGTCCACCTTGGGCAGGGACTGGAGCGTCCTAACCATGCCGGCGGCCCACTTCTTTTGATCCGTGGCCGGCATGTCGCATTCGACCAGGGCCGTGGGCGGCAAGGGGCTGCGCCCCTTGAGCCAGTCCAAATCGACGCCGCCCTGGAAGGATTCACCGAGCACGTCCAGGGCCTGGTCCGGAGTAAAGACCCGCACATTGGTCACGTGGTCCAGGGAAGACAGCTTGGCCCACGCCTCCTTGGTTTCGGCCTGGGTCGCGTCCGGACGCCAAAAAACCTGAAACTGAACATTGCCGTGCCGGGCTTCGATCTGCAGATTGAGGTTGTGCACCAAAAGCAAAAACGCTCCACCCAAAAAGGAAACCAGGGTGATGGCGGCCAGGGTCATGCACAGGGACCAGGGCGTCCGAAAAAGATCCCGGATGCCCTGAAAAAACAATCGGAAAAAAACACCCATCAGCACCTCCGCCCGGCCCCGCGCACCTCGCGCATGACCCCATCCTCGATGGCCACGATGCGGACATCGGCCATGCGCTCCAAAATTTCCTGATTGTGGGTGGCGATCATGATCGAGGTGCCGAATTTGTGGAACTGTTGGAAAATATCCATCATGCGCATGGACAGATCCCGGTCCAGATTACCGGTGGGCTCGTCGGCCAGGAGAAGTTTGGGCTTGACCACGATGGCCCGGGCCACGGCCACGCGCTGTTGCTCGCCGCCGGACAATTCCTCGCACAACACCCCGGACTTGTGGTCCAGATGCAGACTGCGCAGCACGGCCCGGACGCGCTTGTCGACGATATGCCTGGCAAGTCCCCGGACCTTGAGGGGTAATTCGACATTGGCGAACACGGTCTGGTTGGTCAGAATCTTGAAATCCTGGAAAACCACGCTCACATCCCGTCGCAAGAGATGTTTCCTGCTTTCCCCGAGGCTGTTCAAATCGTATCCGGCCACGCCCGCCCTGCCCCGTTGCACGGGCAGGGAGCCATGCAGGATGCGCATGAACGTGGTCTTGCCCGCGCCGGATGGACCGCACAAAAAAACAAATTCCCCCGGATTCATGCTGAAGGTCACGTCCTTCAAGGCCAGATGCCGGCCAAAGGCATGGGTCAATCGGGAAATAGTGATCACTTCGCGCCTCCGTTCTCCGTCTTGGGCTTCATGGCCGCGTCTATCTGGACCAAAAGGGCCTTGGCCTTTTCGAATTCCGGATCATTGCCAAGAGCGTGCAGCAATAGATCACGGGCCTTGGCGTACTGCTTGCGGTTCATATAGGCAACGGCCGCGTTGAACAGAATTTTCGGATTGTCGGGTTCCCTGACCAGGGCCGCCCGGTAAATCTCCACGGCTCGACCCAATTCGCCCTGGCGACGATACGCCACGGCCATGTTGTTCAGGGTGTCGCAATTCAGGGAAGAAAAAATATACGATCCAAACTCCCGCTGCACTTCGTCCACCAGATCCAAATCCACGTAGGCGTTCCAGATGTCCTGTTTGATCTGGTCGTTCTTGCGATCGATATTGAGGGCGGTCATGAAACGCTTGCGCGCCTCGTGCATGTCTCCCCGATGCAAATTCACCGTGCCGCGCAGCAAGTGATAGTCGGTGTTGTTGGGGCTGATGGCGATGGCCTGATCCACGGCCAGCAGCGCCTCGTCCCACATGGCCTGCCAGGATTTGACCCGGGCCAGCATTTCCCAGCCCTTGGCGAACAGGGGGGTGGTTTCAAGTATTCCGCGCAAACAGACTTCGGCCCGATCGAAATCCTTGGCGTCCATGAGCATCTTGGCCAGTTCGAAACGAATCTGGGCTCGCTTGGCCGGGTGCAATTGCTCGAAACGACGCAGCAGCTCCTCGGCCATGGCTGGATCGCCGGCTTCGAGATGGGTCCGGACTTCCGCCTTGAGCATCTCGAAGTCCTGCTCGAAGGTCCGGGAAAAAATCCGATTCACTACTTCGGCCATGGCCTTGATGGTCACGGGCTTGATCAGATAGCCGGACACGCCGAGATCCGAAGCCAGGGCCACGTCCTCGACTTCGGTGCGGGAGGTCAGAAAGACAAACGGAACCTGCTTCACGGACTCCCTGGCCCGCACGGCGCGCAGCAACCCCAGTCCGTTCAGGCGGGGCATGTTCCAATCGGAAATAATCAGTCCGACCGGATGCCGGTCGAGCTTATCCAGGGCCTCGGCTCCGTTCTCGGCCTCGACGAAGGAGGAAAACCCCAGGGCCCGCAGCAAATGAATCACCGTTTCGCGCGCGGACAAAATATCTTCGACAACCAATACGCTGATATTTTTATCCATTATCTTCCTCGGCCACGAAAAAAATAACACTGAACCGGCTGCCATGGGGCACGACGTCTTCCACCCAGATCTTGCCCTTGAACATGGTCACGATTTTGCGACAGATAAAAAGGCCCACGCCCGTGCCCTTGACCCCGCTTTCGCGGGACTTGTCGGTACGGGTGAATTTCTCGAAAATTCGCTCCTTGAAGGCATCCTCGATGCCCGGGCCGTCGTCCTCGACAAAAAACTTGAGCACGGTCTGGCTGGGATCGCCGGTCCGGCGGGACCGCCAGGTTTCCATGCCCAGTCTGATCCGTCCGTTTTCGGACGTGTATTTGACGGCATTGGAAATCAAATTCTGGATCAGATGCCCAAAGAGCACCTCGTCGCCCCAAACAAAGGAATCCAGGGCGCATGTGTTTTCGATCCGGATATTCCGGCTCTGGGCCACGGGCGATTGGGTTTCGACCTCGGCCCGGATCAGCCCCAAAAGATCCACGGGCCGGGGTTCGGCGCCCCGCTCCTGCCATTCGTCGAGTCGGGCCAGGTGCAAAAATTCATCGATCATTTCCAAAAGCTTGGACGCCCCCTTGAAGGCTGTTTCGATGATTGGTTGCTGGGATTCACTGGGACCCAGAAACGACAGGAGATCCATGTTCGAAATCACGGCCGAGAGCGGACTTTTGAAATCATGGACAACCATTTGCACCAGTTCGGTCCGCTCGGTGGAGGCGATGAGCAGCTCCTGCCGCTTGGTTTCCAGTTCCTGGGCCAGCTCCCGATAGCGCTCCTTTTCTTTTTCCAGCCGGTCCTGAACACACAGGGTCTCGATAAGGGGCGTGATCCAGCCCGCGTATTCGAGCATCACGTCCAGATCGCTTTTTTTGAACGGACCGCCACCGTCCTTGTCCGAAACATTGATGACTCCGATGACGCTTCCCTCGCCGCACAGCAGGGGCACGGAAATCAGGGACGTGGTCCGGTAGGCCGAGGTCCGACACGGAAAACGACAGTCTGCGGCGATGTCCGCGATAAGCAGGGCTTCCCCGGTCGTGCAGACGTAGCCGGAAACGCTGTCCGGAGAAAGAACCTGGGTCATGCCCACGATTTCTTCGCGGCTCGCGGCCACGACCTTGAGCTGCTGGATTTCCTCGTCATAAAGCATGACCGAGGACTGGCCGGCGCGTACCCGCTGTTGGATCAGGCGACCACCGTTGTCCAGCTTTTGGGCCAGACTCATGGACCTGCTGGCCAGAATGGCCATCATTGACTTGAGAAATTGCCCAAGGTCGGACTGAAGGGAGGTCGATATCGTCATGACGCGTCCTGGAGGGCTGGATGGGAACACGGCGCGGACCCCAACGTCCGCACCGTGAATATCAGGGCATCAGCCGCACTTGGTGTATCCGCAACTCGGGCAGACAAAGCACCCCTCCTGAAAAACCAGTTCGCCGTCGCATTCCGGACACAGGGCCTTGACCAGGGACTTGTCGTGCGGATGCGGCGCGTGGCCTTGCAGATACCGGTTTTCCAACACCCAGCCCACGGCGTCCGGAATGGACAGAAGCATGCCCTTTTTTTGGAAGACCGGATGTTCGCCACCGATTCCCTTGAGCTGCTTGACAATCTCGCGCACATGCACGCCCGAGCGCAGGGCCAGGGACACCAGACGGCCGATGGCCTCGGCCTTGGCCGTGATGGACCGACCGGAACGGCCGATGGTGGCAAAGACCTCGAACGGCCGGCCGTCGATCTCGTTCACGGTCAGATACAGATCCCCCAGACCGGTGCGGACCTTCTGGGTGAAGCCATGGACAACATCCGGCCGGTCCATGGGACGGCGATCATCCTTTTTCTCCCCGCTTCCGGAGCCGCTGCCGGTGCACAGCACCTGGATGCTCTTGCAGCCGTCGCGATACACGGTCACGCCCTTGCAGCCCTCCTCGTAGGCCATCCAGTAAATTTTATAGATGTCCTCCTGGGTGGCCGAATTGGGCAGATTCACGGTCTTGGACACGGCATTGTCCGTGTGTTTCTGAAAGGCGGCCTGCATCTTCAGATGCCACTGGGGATCGATGTCCATGGCGGTGACAAAGACATCGCGCAGATGTTCCGGCAAAAAGTCCATGTCCTGGATCGTGCCCTTGTCGATGACCTCGGCCATGAGTTTTTCCGAATAACACCCGTGATCGCGCAGGGCCCGCACAAAATGACCGTTGGCCTCGGTCAGCTTTTCACCGTCCATGACCTGGCGCACGAAGCACAGGGCGAAAAGGGGCTCGATGCCCGAGGAACACCCGGCGATGATGGACAGGGTTCCCGTGGGCGCGATGGTCGAGGTGGTGGCGTTGCGGTAGGGTCCGAGGTTCTGCGCCGGATAGATCGACGTCGGAAAGGAGGGGAACGGCCCGCGTTCCCTGGCCAGATCCTTGGACGCGGATTTGGATTCGATCTGCAAGAATTCCATCATCTGGTCCGCAAGCAGCGTGGCCTGGCTGCTGTTATAGGGCAATCCAAGCTGATACAGCATGTCCGCCCAACCCATGATGCCCAGGCCGATCTTCCGGTTGCGGCGCACGGTTTCGGTGATGCGCGGCAGGGGGTAGGCCGAGGCGTCGATGACATTGTCCAGGAAACGCACGCCAAGATGAATGACCTGCCGCAGCCGATCCCAATCCACACCGGGCTTGCCGTCCTTGACGCCCACGAATCGGGCCAGATTGATGGAACCCAGGTTGCATGCCTCGTAGGGCAAAAGAGGCTGCTCACCGCACGGATTGGTGCTTTCGATTTCGCCCTGATCCGGATTTGGATTGTCGCGGTTGATGCGGTCCAGAAAAATGATGCCCGGATCGCCGCTTTCCCAGGCCTTGCGCACCAGAAGCTCGAAAACCTGACGCGCGGGCAGGGTCTGGATCACTTCCTTGGTGTGCGGAGTGACAAGGGGGTATTCCTCGTTCCGCTCCACGGCTTCCATGAAGCCCTCGGTCAGGGCCACGGACAGATTGAAATTGTTCAGATCCCCCTCGTGTTCCTTGGCCCGGATGAATTCCAGAATGTCCGGATGATCGATCCGCAAAATCCCCATGTTGGCCCCGCGCCGGGTGCCGCCCTGTTTGACCTGCTCCGTGGCCGTGTTGAAAATTTTCAGAAACGAAATGGGGCCCGAGGCCACTCCGCCCGTGGATCCCACCCGGCTGTCCTTGGGACGCAGACGGGTGAAGGAAAAACCCGTGCCGCCGCCGGACTTGTGGATCAGGGCCGCGCTTTTCACGGCGTCGAAAATTTCGTCCATGGAATCGCCCACGGGCAGGACGAAACAGGCCGCTAGCTGCCCCAGCTCCGTACCGGCGTTCATCAGGGTCGGCGAGTTGGGAAGAAAATCATTTTCGACCATGAGTGTGTAGAAGGTCCGGGCCAGCTTCTCCACCGTCCATGGGGATTCGGGATAATTGGCTTCCATGGCGGCGATGTTCGCGGCCACCCGCCAGAACATTTCCTTCGGGGTTTCAACGGGCTTCCCGTCGGGGCCTTTGCGCAGGTAGCGTTTCTTGAGCACCACCTCGGCATTGGGATTGAGCACGACATCGGGCAAATCGGCCGGTATGGTCATAACGTCCATGGATTCCTCGCTTTCCTGGGATTTATATCGGAGATGTTGAAATAGTTGGATTCTTTTTGGAAAGCAGTCTTTCTACTGGACTTGGGCGGTGAGTTCAATCTCGGGAAATCCGGGACAATGCCAATCGTTTTTCCAATAGAAAGAATATATGAGAATTGTTGGATATTATTAGGGCTGAAGGTTTGTGTCTATGTGGCGTAACATGCCAGAATAAGGATCTATTTTTGAGTATCCTGGAGTAACCTTGAAGCACGTCCGGGAACAGATTCCCGAATGCGGACACGAGATGGGAACAGGAGAACATCTTGCGAACAATGTTTTGCACAGGTGTTTTTTTATAGGGCAATAATCTGGAATAAAAGAAGAAAAAATGAAAATTGCAGCGGTTGGCGCCTTTTTGAAAAAGACGGCGTGGTCCGCGATGATGGCCTTTTGTGGTCTGAAAAGGGGAACATTCCCCGTCGGGGCGCGTGGTGACAAGCCGTGCTGGCTTTGGTAGGCGTTGGCTGAATTTTTACGGGAGGGCGTATGCCGAGGGTGTGTTCAAGGGATGGAATGCGGGGAGACGTTTTGCTGACCGTGGGCGTGGAGCATGTTTTGGCTGGCGGAGTGATCCAGGATTCATCCAGGCTCCGTAGCGGCGATATCCTCGCTGGCGAGGCCGGACGGATCCAGCTGGTCAACCGTCTGCGCCTGCCCGCCCAGGGCTGCCTGTGTCCGGCCTGGACGGGCAGGGTGCTCTCCGGGGAGTTCGCGGCCGGGGAACGGGAATGCGTTCTGGAGCGGTCCGGGTTTTCCCTGGCCTGGATCACCCTGAGCGACAAGGGAGCGCGTGGGGAACGGGAAGACCTGAGCGGTCCGGCCATTCGCGACACCGTGGCCACGGCCATGGATCTTTGCCTGGCCACGGGCGTGATCATTCCCGACGAGCCACTGCTCCTCAAGGAAACCCTGGTCGAGTTCTGTCTTGGCCACGCCTTCGACATGGTCTTCACCACCGGCGGAACCGGTGTCGGGCCGCGCGATATCACTCCCGAGGTGACCCTGGCCTTGCTGGACAGACGCTTGCCGGGATTTGAACGGGTCATGACCGCGGTGTCCGTGGCCAAGACCCCGCATGGCATGATTTCCCGAGCCGTGGCCGGAACCATGGGGGATGCCGTGGTCGTCAACCTGCCGGGCAGCCCCAAGGCCGTGCGGGAAAATCTGGGCGCCATCCTGCCGGCCCTTGGGCACGCCATCGAAAAACTTCAGGGAGACACCAGGGACTGTGGACAATAACGCGGTTTCGGCCTTTTCGTCCGTCCTGAAGTCTTACCTTGTCAAATCGTCCATGATCCGTCTCGGGATCATGGTCTTTCTTCTTATTCTGGCCGCTTCCGAATGGCTGGGGCTTTCCGATCCGGAACTGCGCTTCAAGCCCTGGCGACAAATCCTGTATGTTGTTTTTTTCCTGGTCGGGTTTGGATGCAACCTGTCCTATTTGTTGTGGCAGAATGTTTTGCTCCGCCAAGGCTTTTTTTTCCATTTTCAGCTCGCCTTCGATGTCGTCCTGACCACGACCTGGGTTTTTTTGACGGGTGGCATTCTCAGTGTTTTTTTGTTCATATATATCCTAACTATTTTTTTTTACGGGAAGTTTTTACAGTTCAAGGTAATCGTGGCGACAGTTGGCCTGCTCTGCCTGATTCTTTTCGGCATTTCCTGCGTGCAGTTTTACTGGCCGTATTTGTGGGGGGAGGAGCACATCCGGGGATCGGACATCGCCTACAGTTATAGTCTGTTCACGTTGGCCGTGTTCTTGGTGGCCGCCTTGGTCGTGGTCGGAAAAAGAGAAGAGAACAGGCTGGCGTCCACGGTTCTGGAGCAGCAGGCGGCCTTGCGCCGGGCCGAGGAATTGCGTTTCCGCATCGTGGATTGGATGGATTCCGGATTGATGACCCTGGATCACGCCGGCCGGATCACGACCATCAACAGACGGGCCTTGCGATGGATCGACGAGGAAGACCGGGGCAAGGTCCTGAACCAGTTTTTCGGACGGTTTTTTCCGGAATTCGTGCCCTGCTGGACGAACAAGGACGGGCAGCGCGCGCTCCGCGACACGGTGGCCAGCCCGGAACGGAAAATCGTTTTCGGGTTCAAGCTCACGGAACTTCCCGAGGCGCATGGATGGCTGGTCCTTTTTTCGGATATCACCGAAATCCGCGCCTTGGAAAAACGGGTTCAGGACATGGAAAAAATGGCCACGGTCGGAGAGTTGGCCGCAGGTTTGGCCCATGAATTGAAAAATCCCCTGGCCGGGATCAAGACCAGCCTGCAACTTTTGCTGGGCGGAGACCTGGAGGCGGATCAGGCCCGGCGGCTTTCGGCCGTCATCGTCCGCGACATCGACCGCCTGGATTTTTTACTCAAGGATTTCCTGGTATTCGCCAGACCCAGATCCGCCGCGCCCATCGCCTTGGATCTGGCCGGGGAGATGGAGCAGGTGCTCATGCCGTTGAAGCTGCGCCACCCCGGCGTGGGCCTCGAGGTTCGCGTCGGAACCGAGCCCCTGTTGTTCGACCGCGACCATTTTCACCAAATCGTCCTCAATTTGTGCGTCAACGCCTTTCAGGCCCTGGACGGCCGGGACAATGCCAAAATCACCATTTCCGACGTGACCGAAGGCGGGCGCCGACGGATTGTCATCGCCGACAATGGACCGGGCATTCCGCCGGAAATCCTGGTTCGCTGTTTCGATCCCTTTGTCACCTCCAAGGCGGTGGGCACGGGGTTGGGCATGTCCATTGCCCAGCGTTTGGCCGCCCAGAACGAGGCCTTTATCGACGTTGACAGCGATCAGACCGGAACCAGGGTCTCCCTGATCCGGCAGACTCCGGAACAGCATTCGGACAAGGATACTTTGTGACGACCTATACCGCCGATCTGCATATTCATTCCAAGTTTTCCAGAGCCACGAGCAAGCACCTGACCCCGCGCCATCTGGCCGCCTGGGCCGAGGTCAAGGGCGTGGACGTGCTGGCCACGGGCGATTTCACCCATCCGGGATGGATGGAGCTGATCCGGGCGGAGCTGGTCGAGGACGAGGGCGGACTGTTCCGTCTTGGGGACACGGCCGGGCTGAACGCGGAATTGCCCTGGCTGACCCGTGAGCTGACCGGTTCGGCCCGTTTCGTGCTTTGCACGGAAATCAGCTCCATCTATAAAAAAGACGGCAAGGTCCGTAAAAATCACAACTTGGTCTTCATGCCGAACCTGGACGCGGTCGAACGCCTGAACCGCAAGCTGGCCCAAGTCGGCAATCTGGCTTCCGACGGCCGTCCCATTCTGGGCCTCGATGCCCGCGATCTGCTGGAAATGGTGCTGGAAACCCACGAGGAAGCCTTTCTCGTGCCGGCCCATGTTTGGACGCCGTGGTTTTCCCTGTTCGGCTCCAAATCCGGGTTTGACAGCATCGAGGAATGCTTTGGAGATCTGGCCTCGGAAATTTTCGCCCTGGAAACAGGCCTGTCCTCGGATCCGGAAATGAATTGGTTGTGGAGCGCCCTGGACCGTTTCACCCTGGTCTCCAATTCCGACGCCCATTCCGGCGAAAAGCTGGCCAGGGAGGTCAATGTGTTTTCCGGGGAGAAGTCCTACACCGGGATGCGCCTGGCCCTGCGCCGCGAAGAGGGACCGACCCGGTTCGCCGGAACCGTGGAGTTTTATCCCGAGGAAGGAAAATACCATCTCGATGGGCACCGTAAATGCGGCGTGTTTCTGGAGCCACGGGAAACGGCCACCTATAACGGAATTTGTCCGGTGTGCGGCAAGCCCCTGACCATTGGCGTTCTCAATCGCGTTTTCGAGCTGGCCGACCGGCAGGTTCCCCAGCGGCCGGCCCATCAGCCCGGATTTGTCTCCCTGGTGCCGCTCCCGGAAGTCTTGGGCGAAATTCTGGGGGTTGGGCCGGGTTCCAAGAAAGTCACGGCCATGTACACCCAGCTGCTGCGTGAGTTCGGTTCGGAACTGGACATTGTCCGCACCGTTCCGCCCGAGGCCCTGCGTCGTTCTTCCCGCCTCGTGGCCGAGGCCGTGCGGCGCATGCGCCAGGGCCTTGTCCACCGCGAATCCGGCTATGATGGGGAATATGGGCGCATCCGCATGTTCACCCCGGAGGAACTGCTCGAATTGCGGCACGGCCGCGTGTTGGCCGTGCCCGGTTGTGGAATCCAGCCCAAGGCGGACCAGGACTGGCGCGTGGCTGTCCGGCCCACGGCGGCCGCGGTATCCGAGGACGCGCCGACAGAACCCAACGAAGCCCAGCGCGCGGCCGTCCTGGCTGGCCCTGGTCCGGTTCTGGTCCTGGCCGGCCCCGGCACGGGCAAAACGCACACCCTCATGGCCAGGGTGCGCCATCTGCTCGATCAGGGCGTTGATCCTGGCCGCATGCTTGTCGTGACCTTTACCCGCCGCGCGGCCCGTGAACTTCATCAGCGTCTGGCCCGGCTCTGTCCGGATGGCGTCCTGCCCAGGGCGGACACCCTGCACGCCCTGGCCCTGGATCAGTGGACCTCGGCCAGGGGCCAGGCTCCGACCCTGCTGTCCGAGGAAAGCGCCCGTCGGGTTTTTGCCGTGGCCAACCCGCACCTGCGGGGCAAGGCCCTGAAAACGGCCTGGACCGAACAGGCCCTGGCCAGGGAGGCCGGAGTCGCCGTTCCGGACGACGCCACCCGCCGCTATCAGGAGCAAAAGACCTTGTGGAATCTGGTGGACTACACCGATTTGCTCGAATTCTGGGCCAAGCGGGTCAAATGGGCCGGTCATGTTTCGGAGCACGATCATGTGCTGGTGGACGAAGTCCAGGATCTTTCGCCCATGCAGCTGGATCTGGTCCTGGCCTTGGCCCCGGAGAACGGGCGCGGATTTTTCGCCATCGGCGATCCGGATCAGGCGATTTATGCCTTTCGGGGCGCGGTTCGGGACGTGGAGGCACGTTTGCTGGAACGCTGGCCCGAGACACGGCGCATTCGCCTGATCGAGAATTACCGCTCGGCCCAGGATATTTTGACCGTGAGCGGGGCCTTGTTTCCGGGTCGGGATGCGCTGGTCGCCCGGAAAAGCCTGCCCGCCTCCCTGGCCCTGTTCGAGGCTCAGACCGGAGACCAGGAAGCGTCCTGGGTGGCCGGGCGGGTGCGCGAACTGGTGGGCGGCACGGGTCATTGGCAAGCCGACTTGGGCGGTCCCCAAACCATGGGGCCCGGTGACATCGCCGTGTTGGTCCGTTTCAAGGCCCTTGTCGGTCCGCTTGAACGGGCCTTGCAAAACGCGGGCATTCCGGTGTCCGCGCCCGAATCCGAAGCCTTTTTTCTGGATGACCGTGTTGTTTTGCTGCTGCGTTTGGCTTCGAACATGCTTGGAATGCCGGACACCGGAGGCGCCGATCTGCCCCCGTGCCCGGAAGAGGTCGTTCGGGACGGTCCCAGGGCCATGGCCGTCCATTTGGCCGAAACCGCGCCTTTTGACCGCGTTTTTTGGACAACCAGGGCTTTCGTGGAATTGGAAAAATCATTCCGTGCCCTGGGTGGCTGGCGCGAGGTGCTGAACATGGTCCAGCTGGAAACGGATCTCGGAGAGGTCCGCTCCAAGGCTCAAAAGGTGCAGATCATGACGTTGCACGCGGCCAAGGGACTGGAATTCGAGGCGGTCTTTCTGCCCGGCCTGGAGGAGGGAATTCTGCCTTTCGCCGGCATGGACGCCCTTCTGAACGCGACCGCCGGAAGCACGGCCGATCCGGACGAAGAGCTGCGCCTGTTTTATGTCGGTCTGACCAGGGCCAAGCGTCTTCTTTTTTTGAGTCATTGCGCTGGACGCAAAATTTTTGGCAAGAGCCTCCGGCTCGGGCCCTCCTCCTTTTTGTCCCGGCTGCCGCTCGCATTGATCCACAAGACAGCGCTCAAATCCCGGGTACGGCGTGGCGAACGCCAGTTGAGCTTGTTTTGACGCCTTTGTTTCGTTTGGCCGCACCGTCCTGTGTCATTCCGGACCGGGTTGGCCCCAATTGCGTTGTTTTGGCGGCCATGGTCCGGGAAGTCGGGTTCATGCTCCTCGAAACCCAGGGTTGTCTGGAATATGATGAGCAGGATCTGCCGGCCGAGCTGGCGGATCTGGATCTGTCCTATCACGCGCACCTGCCCGTGGACCTGCCCTGGACGCGTGGTG
>RZYB01000049.1 GCA_009930495.1 Deltaproteobacteria bacterium | reverse complement strand
AAAAAAGAGCGTGAAATGATTGCCCCGAACGCCCACCCTCTGTTATTTGGCCCAGACTGCTGTTTCACAACACGCCAGAATATCAGCTTGGAGGTTTGGGGTGAAAAATCGTTCCGTGTGCTTCCTGTTCTGCATCGCGTTCTATGTGCTCGGCGTCTCCGCGTACTCCTATTACACCTACCGTGAAGAAAACCGAAAGGCGTTGGCCGCCATCGACCAACGCCTTTTTGCCGCCGCCCATGCCGCCGTGGGCATCCTGGGGGACGACTTTCACACTGGAATCTGGAAAAAATCCATGGACGAGGCGACCTACATGCGCCTTACCCTGGCTCTGTCGCGCATGGTCGAAAAGGCGGGGCTGACCTATGTGTACACCATGGTCGAAAAGAACGGACAGATCTTTTTCACCTCCAGCAGCGCCACGGCCGAGGAAATCGCCACCGGGGATTATTCCGCGTTCATGGATGTCTACGACGACGCCAGCGACAACCTGAAAAAGGCCTTCATCACCCAAACCATGGGCTTTGAAATCGCCACCGACCAATGGGGCACGTTCCGGTCCGTGTTCATCCCGGTCACGGCCCCCGATGGCACCGTGTACGTCCTTGGCGCGGATCTGAACATCGCCCATCTCGATGAAATCGCCCGACGTGGGCTCCTTGGCTCCGTGCTGAGCGCGCTGCTCTTCATCGTGCTCATCCTGCCGCTGCTTCTCGCCCTGCGCCGCTTTGCCGCCCAGGACAAAAAAGAACTGGAGAAGCGCATCTCCGATGCCACGGCCGAAATCCTGACCTTGAACACCGACCTTAAAGCGCACATGCGCGACGTCGAACGCGAAGCCGAGCGCGCCAAAAACGCCATGGCCGAGGCCGAACTGGCCCGCGAGGCGGCGGTCCAGGCCCGGCGCGACGGCATGCGGGAAGCCGCGGAAAAACTCCGCGAGATCGTAGGGGTCCTGACCATGTCCTCGGACGCCCTGGCCGCCCAAATTGGGGAATCGAGCCGGGGCAGCGAGGAGCAGGCCGCGCGCATGGGCGAAACCGCCGCCGCCATGGAAGAAATGAACGCCACCGTGCTCGAGGTGGCCCGCAACGCCACCCAGGCCTCCGACACGGCCGCGACCTCCAAAACCCACGCCGAAACCGGAGCCCAGCTGGCACTCCAGGTTGCCCGGAAAATCAGCGAGGCCGAACGCCAGACCGTGGCCCTGCGGGAAGAGATGAATTCCCTGGGCGCCCAGGCCGAGGGCATCGGAAAAGTCATGAATGTTATTTCCGACATCGCCGACCAGACCAATTTGCTGGCCCTCAACGCGGCCATCGAAGCCGCCCGGGCCGGCGACGCCGGACGAGGCTTCGCGGTGGTGGCCGACGAAGTCCGCAAACTGGCGGAAAAAACCATGTCCGCCACCAAGGAAGTGGGCGCGGCCATCTCCGGCATCCAGTCCACGTCCAAGCGAACCGTGGACAGCGTGGGTCAGACCGCCCAGGCCATTGACGCCACGGCCACGCTGGCCAAGGAATCGGGCCAGGGGCTCCAGGCAATCGTGGTCCTGGCCGACCAGACCGCCGACCAAATCCGGGCCATCGCCACGGCCTCGGAAGAGCAATCCGCCACCAGCGATGAAATCACGCGCAATATCGAAAGCGTCAACGTCATTTCCCGCGAAACCTCCCAGGCCATGAACGAAGCGAGCTTGGCCGTGGCCGAGCTGGCCCGCCTGGCGGAAATGGTGCGGGATCTCATCGCGGACATTCAGCGCGAAGACTGAACGAAGACTGAGCCAAGCACCAATACGATACAAGGAGTCATGCATGAACGCCTCGCAACACCGCTGGAAATTCGTCCGTCTGGGCGGATTCGACCAGGTCCGTCTGGAAACCGTCCAAGACATCGAGCACTTGGCGGAGCTGGATCAAAAGCTTTGGGCAGCCCTGAGCTGTCCGGTCCATGGCCTGGAATTCGACGAACGGACCCTGGCCCTGCTCGACGGCGACGCCGACGGCCGGGTCCGCGTGCCGGAAATCCTGGCGGCCGCGCACTGGGTCGTCCGGATGCTCAAGGACAAGAATCTGCTGATGACCTCGGCCGATACCGTGCCCCTGGATGCCATCGACGACTCGCAACCAGAAGGACGGCGGCTGCTGGCCGCGGCCAAACAAATTCTTGGGTATCTCGGCAAAGCCGAGGCGCGGGCCGTCGGCATCGAGGACGTGGCCAACACCGAAACTCTGCTCCAGGGGTCCAAGCTCAATGGCGATGGCGTTATCACGCCCACCAGCACCGACAACCCGGAACTGTCCGTGTTCATCGGGGAAATCATGGCCTGCGTTGGCTGCGTGGAGGACCGGAGCGGCGAAGCGGGCGTGGGCATGGATCAGGTCGCGGCATTTTTCGATGCCGCCGGTCAATACGAGGCCTGGCATGATGACGCTCTTGCCCACGCGGCCACGATCCTGCCCCTGGACGACGACACACACGCGGCCGCCGCCATTTTTCAGAGCCTGCGCCCCAAGATCAACGACTACTTCACGCGCTGCGGCCTGGCGGCTTTCGATCCCAAGGCCCAGGAAGCCCTCAATCCGGCCCTGCAAACCTACGAGTCCATCGCCACGCACGACCTCTCGGTCAGCATCGCCGAATTGGAACAGTTTCCACTTGGCAGGATCGAGGCCGGACGCGCCCTGCCCCTCACCGAGGGCATCAACCCGGTCTGGGCCGGGCCGATCAAAACCTTTCGGGAGCGTGTCGTTCTTCCTCTTTTGGGCGACATCCACAGTCTCGACGCCAGCCAATGGACCCGCCTTCTGGAAATTTTTGCTCCCCACGAGACCTGGCTGGCATCCAAGGCCGGCGCCCAGGTCGAAGGCCTGGGCATTGAACGGGTCCGCGCCGTCCTCGGGAGTTCCCTCCGCCAGGATGTCGAGAGCCTCATTGCCGATGATCAGGCCCTGGCTGAACAAACCGACTCGCTCATGGACGTGACCCGCCTGGTGCACTATACCCGCGATTTGCTGCCGCTCTTGAACAATTTCGTGGCCTTTCGCGATTTTTACGCCCAGGAGCGCAAAGCCATCTTCCAGGCCGGCACCCTGTACCTGGATGGCCGGGCCTGCGAACTGTGCGTGCGGGTCGCCAATCCGGACGCCCACGCCACTTTGGCCAGCCTCGGCCAAACCTATCTGGCCTACTGCCTCTGCACCTGCCGCGACAGCGTGGAGCAAATGTTCATCGCGGCGGCGTTCACCAACGGCGACGCGGATAATCTGATGGTCGGGCGCAACGGCGTCTTCTATGACCGCAAGGGCCAGGACTGGGACGCGACCATCATCAAGATCATCGACCACCCCATCAGCGTCCGACAAGCATTCTGGAGTCCTTACAAACGTGTCGCCCGCATGATCGGGGCGCAGATCGAAAAATTCGCCGCCGCCAAGGACAAGGCGGTGAACGCCAGCGCCGAGGCAAAAATAGCCGCTCCGACTCCTGGCGCGGCCAAAACACCCTTTGATGTCGGCAAATTCGCTGGCATCTTCGCCGCCATCGGCCTGGCCCTCGGCGCCATCGGCACGGCCGTGGCCACCGTGCTCGGCGGATTTTTGTCCCTGCCCCTGTGGCAGATGCCCCTGACCATCGGCGGCGTCATGCTGCTTATTTCCGGCCCGTCCATGCTCATCGCCTACCTGAAGCTCAGGCAGCGCAATCTCGGTCCGATCCTGGACGCCTGCGGCTGGGCCGTGAACACCAAGGCCAGCATCAACATCCCCTTCGGCACGACCCTGACCACGATACCGGAACTCCCCCAGGGCGCGGAACGGAGTCTGCGCGATCCCTTTGCCGAGAAAAAAACACCCTGGAAACGCTGGGCCGTGCTCGTGGCCCTGCTCGTGGCCCTGGGCATGGCCTGGGACAAGGGCTATATCCAAAGCCTGACCCACGGCCTCATGCACCGAATCCAGACGACCACCAACGCGACCCGACCCGCGCCGGCGAACCCCAACCCGGGCGCGACCACGCCAGCCCCGGCAACTCCGGCTCCAGCAACTCAAGGACCAGCCACCCAGGCTCCGGCAGCCCCGACCGGAGCAGCCAAATAACCACCTCGGCTGCTCACGCGCGCCCCTCATGGCCGTGGGCAGCCCCACCAGAACAAAAAAACAATTTCCTGCTTTTTCCAACCAGCCGTGGCGCCACTCAAAAGCGCCTGGACTTTCGCGCCCTGTCCCGGGCATGAAAGGCGGCCATCAGGATCTGGATGACTTGGCGCGCCGGATGCATTTCGGCGCCACCGAACCCATCCGCCGCAAGGCGATTCCTTCTTTGCCCGATCCCGCGCCGGCCGTGGCGCTTTTTTCACTTGCCCTGGTCGGACCTTCTTTCTATTGCACGCCCATGACCCAAACCACGCCCCAAAGACTGAACAAATTCCTGGCCGAAGCCGGAATCGCCTCGCGACGCGGAGCCGACGCACTGATCCAGGCCGGCAGGGTGGAGGTCAACGGATGCATCCAGCGTGAACCCGGCATCCGGGTCACGCCCGGCCAGGATCTGGTCAGCGTGGACGGCAAGGCCGTGCGCGCCGACGATTCGCGAGACCGGCCCGAGTACATCATGCTCAACAAGCCCATCCACACCGTGACCACGGTCCGGGACCCCCAGGGTCGGAAAACCGTGCTCGAGCTTTTGCCCGAGGCCCTGCGCGCCCGGCGCCTCTTTCCGGTCGGCCGGCTGGATTACATGTCCGAAGGGTTGTTATTGCTGACCAACGACGGCGAGATCACGCTCCGACTGACCCATCCCCGTCATGAACACACCAAGGTGTACGAAGTGCTGGTTCGGGAACGGGTATCCGAACAGGCCCTGAAAACCATGCGCTCGGGAATGCGCCTTCGGGAAGGAGAACGGCTGGCGCCCGTGGAAGTCACGGCCTCCATTCTTCCAGGGGGCACGACGCGGCTGACCATGACCCTGCGTCAGGGGATCAACCGTCAGATCCGGCGCATGTGCCGCGATCTGGGCCTGACCATTTTGCGCCTGCGGCGCGTGGCCATCGCCACCCTGGAATTGGGTGATTTGGAAAGTGGACATTGGCGCGACCTGCGCCCGGACGAACTCTCGACCCTGAAGGCCGCCCTGGGCCTGCTCACCAAGGACTCGCCATGGCCTTCCCGACCAAGCAAGCCCTGATCGGCGTCCTGTGCGGAGTGCTGTGCACCCTGTTGCTGGACGCCGGCGCGGCCCTGCTGTTCATGAACAGTTTCTCGGTTGGCAACGACGCGGCCCCGTCCATGCGGGTTCCATATTCGCCGCCGGCAGCGTGGCTGGCTAATCTGGACGGTGGCTTCACGGACACCCACGGTCACGAAACCCGCTTCGCGGATCTGCGTGGCAAGGTCGTGGTCCTCAACCTGTGGGCCACGTGGTGTCCGCCATGTCGGGCCGAGATGCCGTCCCTGGACAATCTGTGGAAGATATTCGAGGGCCGCGACGATATCGCCATCCTGTGCGTCAGCGAGGAAACGGCCGGGGACGTTCTCGCCCATCCCATATCCCGAAGCGTGACCATGCCCCTGTACGTTTTCAGCGCCCCGATACCCGAGGAACTGAACGCCCCGGTCCTGCCCACGACATTCATTTTCGACAAGGAAGGACGGGTGATTTTCGAGCACACGGGGCTGGCCCGGTGGGACGCGCCCGAAGTGGTGGACTACCTGCGCGGCCAGCTCGGCGCGCCGCCGGAACGGCGGGAATAATCCAGAACATGGCGAAAGGATTCCCGATTGGAGTCCCAATGCAGATTGGCTTCGACCTGATCCGCGTCAAACCAATAGTACGCGACATGCTCCGGGGAAATCACGACAGTATCACTGATAACCCGGGCCAGGTACACGGGCTTGCGCAACTCGATGCGGGCATCGGGAATGCAAAAGGAAAATTCCGGAATGACCAGTTCCAGTTGCTCGGGCGCGAGCTCGATCCCGGTTTCCTCGCGAACCTCGCGCAGACATGCGTCCACCGCTGGTTCATCCGGATTGCGGCCACCGGTCACGGGCTGCCAGTACTCGTCGTGCCGGTGCGTGACCGGGCAGCGCAGAAGCAGGAAACGATCATCCACAACATGATGAAGCCAGCATTCGATACTGTATTTAATCATGGGGCAAATCCTTTGCACCAGAGCCCCGGACCGTCAAGCGGAACACGAACCCACAAACCCACGTCGTCATGAATCCGGACACCATCGCCACATTCGGGGCCGACTACTGCGTCATCGACACCCATAATCTCTTTGTCTGCGCCACCCTTGAAGATGAAATCCTGATTCTGGGCGACGACCAGTCCCTTTTCGCGGACCTCGTGGACGATGCCCGGCGCTTCGGCCTGACCCCGGAACCGCGCCGCCAACTTCAGTCCTATTCCGGCGGCGAGCAGGCCATTTTGGCGTGTCTGCTTCTCATGCGTCTATCCTCCCCGATAACACGGCCCATCCTGCTGGTGCATGTCCTGGAAACCCTGTCCAGCCGCAATCGGGATCTGTTGCTGCGGTTCTTTGCCCTCCGTCGGCCCCAAATCCGCCTCTTCACCCTCACCGCCGATGGCCCCCATGCCCTGTCTGCTTGAACTGCCCGCCGGAATCCACGTCGCCAAGCCGTCCGGGTTACGCTTTCACCTGGACACGCCCCTGGCCCTGCCGCCGAAATCGTGCCTGATCCTGGCTGGCGAAAACGGGGTCGGCAAAAGCACCTTTCTCGAATGCGTGCTCATTCCCGCCATCCGCGCCCGGCACCGTCTCCTCTATCTGGCCCAGGACATGGATCTCGAACGGACGGCCATGGCCGCGACACTGGCGCTGCTCGGTCATGACGCGCCGCCATCCATTCCGGAGCTGGCCCTGGCCTGGATCAAGGCCGCTGCCTGCCACGACACGATCATCCTGGACGAGTTCGATAAATATCTGGCTCCGGACCACGTGGCGGCCATGGCGCTGGGCGCGTTTTCCTGGGTGATCACGGTTTCCCATCTCGAACGGACCATGAACCTGGCCGCATTGGTCCACGGTTTCCGCCTTATCCTCGAACGAGACCACGCCGGCCCGGATGTCCGTCTGGCGCTGGAGAAGACATGGTAATCGCCAAGGTATCGGGCCTGTTTCTGCTCCTGGGGCTCTATTTCGGTCTTTTCGTCCTTGGGCCGTGGTACGCCGATATCCGCGTCCAGGCCGCCCTGGCCGGACTTCTGCTGGGCCTTCACGTGTTACGCCATGGTCTCCGCGCCACATGGACGGCCATGGCCTTCGTGCTCCCCTTCGTGCTGTCGCTGCTGGCCTTCGGCGTCCTCTTCCAGTGGCTCGAACTTCTGGGGCGGACCGACTGGATCGCGGATTCCCTGATCAAGTCCCTGGTCTTTCCAAACTCCTTCCTGGCCGTGAAATTGGCCCTGAACGCCATTACCTTCCGGGACATCGTCACCCTCCCCCTGCCCGAGGGGCTCGGGCACTCCAGCATCGTCTTGAAGGCGGTGCTGGAAAAAGGTACGCCGCTCCTGCACCGGCATCGCTTCTTCATGGACCTTTCCCCCCATTTCGACGGTCGGCGCTGGGCCAGGGTATACCGACTGGCCGGGCTTATCGTGGCCACCTATATCGGCCTGTACCGGGAAACCGAGAAAACCCAGGCCCTCCTCTCCCACAGACTCTCATGCACAAGGAAACCGCAATGAAAAACATCCGCACCGCCGCCCTGTCCATCATGGCCCTGACTTGTCTTGTCACCCTGTTCGTGCGCATCCCCCTGCCCAGCCGGGGATATTTCAATGTCGGCGACATCGCCGTGGTTTTTGGCGGGCTGGTTCTGGGCTTCATGAATCCGCGCCAGGGCATTGTCTGGGCCTTTGGCGCGGCGGGAATAGGCTCGGCCCTGGCCGACGTGTTCAGCGGATTCGCGGTGTTCGCGCCCCTGACGCTCATGGCCAAGGGAGCCGAGGCGGCCCTGGCCGCGCGAGCCGCCGGCACGACCGGCGCGACGCTGTACCTGATCCTGGGCCTCGGCGGCCTGGCCATGGTCGGTATCTATTTCGCGGGCGAAACCCTGATGCCCAATATCGGGCTGCAAGGCGCCGTGGCCGAAATTCCGGCCAATCTGATCCAGGCCGTTGGTGGAGCCGTGGGCGGACTCTTCGCGGCCAAGGCCTTCAAGCGGATCGGCTTGATCTGAACGGACTTCCGGGCGCCGTTTCCACTCCCGGAGCCGGTCATCGCGATGGCCCGGCCCTCCAGCGACAGCACGGCGGCCCGGCATGCCGGCCCGCGCGCCCCAGACATCAGGCGGCGCCTCGTCCCCCAGACAAGGCGCCGCCTGATGTGCAAAGACTCCAAAGAAAGCCTCATGTTCCACAAAATGTCCTGTACGGAACCGCCGACGGCCTTGGCGGCTCGGCGAACTCGCTCCAGGCCGGGTCATCGTCAAAAGGATGTTCGATGGCGGCCAGAAGCCGTTCCAGCACGGACATGTCTCCGTTTCCAGCCGCGGCCAGGGCTTCTTCCACCCGATGATTGCGGGCGATGACCGCCGGATTGTTGGCCATCATGAGCTGTCGCGCCTCGTCCGGCGTTTGGCGCTGCCGGTCCAGACGCGCCCGCCATCGACGCTCCCAGGCTTGAAAGCCGGCACTTTCGAAAAATGATCCGCCCGGCACGGGAAGCCGGCCCAGGTCGCGCCAGGTCCGGGTATGATCCACGCCGTGCTCATGCATCAACCCCAACAACGTCCGCGCCAAATCCTCGTCCCCCGTCTCCGGGGTGAACAGCCCCAGTTTGGCGCGCATGCCCCGCGCCCAAAAATCATGAAACACGGCTGGAAAGGTATCCAAAACCTCGCGGGCCATGTCCACGGCGCGGTCCTCGCGCTCGTGCAACACAGGCAGCAAGGCCTCGGCGAAGCGGGTCAGGTTCCACTGGGCAATGGAGGGCTGATTGCCGTATGCGTAGCGTCCATCCCGGTCAATGGAACTGAACACCGTGGCCGGGTCGTGGACATCCATGAAGGCGCAGGGGCCAAAATCGATGCTTTCCCCGCACAAGGACATATTGTCCGTGTTCATGACGCCATGCACGAAGCCGACATGCTGCCATTTGGCCACGAGCGACGCCTGCCGGGCCAGCACTTCGGCCAGGAGGGCCAGAAATGGGTGCGGAGTTTGACGCAACTCGGGAAAATGCCGGTCGATCACGTGCCAGGCCAGGGCATGAAGTTCGGCGGTCAGCCCACGGGCGGCAAGATGCTCGAACGTGCCGACGCGGATATGACTGGACGCCACGCGGGTCAGGATGGCGCCGGGAAGGACGGTCTCGCGGTACACATCGCCCCCCGTGGACACCACGGCCAGACTGCGGGTGGTGGGAATACCCAGGGCATGCAGGGCTTCGCTGACGATATATTCGCGCAGCATCGGACCCAGGGCGGCCCGGCCGTCGCCACGACGGGAAAAAGGCGTCCGCCCCGAGCCCTTGAGCTGAATGTCCACGCGCTGGCCGGCTGGGGTTATGTGTTCGCCCAATAACATGGCGCGGCCATCCCCAAGCGTGGTGAAATGTCCGAATTGATGCCCCGAATATGCCTGGGCAATGGGCTCCGAGCCGGCCGGACACCGGTTTCCCGCCAAAGCCGCGACGCCATCGGCGGACGCCAGGGCTTGCGCGTCCAGCCCCAAGTCCCGACACAGGCGCCAATTCAGCATTACCAGGCGCGGCGCCGGGACAGGTTCCGGGACAACCCGTTCATACAAAGCCGGCGGCAGGCGGGTATAGGTGTTGTCGAAATTCCAACCCGGCATGGTGGCTTCCGGGTGATCATGTTCGGTCATGCGTTCGCCCCTTAAAGAAGAATGATTCCTGATATCATGTCACAACTAAGACGCAATCCCGCTCTGTCCATGAGCGCCACGGAACTCGCCGGATCGATTGCTGGCGTCAAAACGCGCGGACGGCGGGTCATCCAAGGATGATCCGCCGTCCGACGCCAAAAACCGAATCGCCAGGGGTCAGCGTTTGCGCTGTACCTCCCAGTCCGCCACCTCGCCCTCCTCCACTTCCTCCCAACCACTGAACATGGCCGCGATATGGGCGGTCAGGGTGTGGCCGGTGGTGGTCATGTACACATGCACGACGACAAAGGACACGATGGCAAAGGCGCAGGCAAGATGGACCAGGGCCAAAAGACCCAGGTCCAGGAAGGTCCAGCCCCAGACGGGCCAATCGTTGTAGAGATAATACAGCAGGCCCGTGGCCATTTGCAGGGTCAGCAAGACCGTGGTCAGGCCGAGATAGGTCAGGCGCTGCAACGGATTGTGCTTGGCTTCCCTGGATTTTTTCACCGGATGGGGCTTGCCCTTGAAAATGCCGGACGAATAATAGCCAATGACCTCGAACAGTTTCTTGGTGGTCGGGATATACTGCCGCCATTCGCCCGTGGTCAGCACCCAGAAAACGATGAAAACAAAGAGCACGACCCAGGTCAGCCCCAAGAAGTTATGCAGTTCCACCGCCTTCTGGAATCCAAAAAGACTCAATGTTCCATGAACCTCGAATCCGGTCAGAAGCAGAAAGAAAATAAGCAGCGCCTGCACCCAGTGCCAAAACCGCTCGAATCGTGTGTACAAATAAATTTTCTTGTGCATGGTTCACTCCTTGCGGCGTCCGATACGACTCACGAACCGCCCCAGTCCATGCAGCGCCACGCCGAGGACCGAGGCTCCAACCAATCCCCAACCGCCCAGATCGAGCAAACGCACCGCGTCCCGACCCGGCATGTAAAAGCCATCCAAATGGTCCAGACGCCCATCCTTGGCGTGACACTCGACGCAGGCCACCGCCTGTTCCTTGGGCGCGACCATGTGCGTGATGGGAAAAACGTATTCGGTGTCCACGAAGTCGTACTCGCCGCTGTAGAGCAGCCCATTGTAGGCTTGGCCGACCTCGATGGCCTTGCCCCAATCGAAGTCCGCCCAGTACGCGCCCGATCCCTTGGGGCCGAACAGCTTGGGGATAACCATGGTTTTGCGGACCTTGTCATAAGGCGTCCGCCCGGTATGCACCTTGAATGGAAAAATGCGCGAATTGGGATCGGTTTGTGCTCCCATGGGCCAGGAGATTCGCACCACGGACGACGGATCGATGATATCCTTGGCCGTGGTGCCCTTGATGGCGCCGTTGAACCACTCGTAACGCGGCACCTCGTTCCTGCCCCACGCGAAGACCCCCTTCTTGGGGTCGTAGTCCGGCTTGCCGAACGCGTCCTTCTTGGGCTCGCGTTTTTTGTCCCCGGCCAGGGACCAGTCCCAGTGCATCTTGGTCGGATTGACCCGGGCAAAGGTCGGAATATGGCACGACTGACAGGCCACCCTGTCCGTGTGGTCATTGGCCTTCTGGTTGGTCTTGTGCGGCTGCGCGCCATGACAGGACTCGCACATGATCTTGGGGACGAGATCGTCCTCGAGCAGACTCTTACGCTCCAACGACGCTGGCGTGGCATAAATCCGGCCGGCGATGTTGTGGGCATCTGTGGTGTGGCAGCGGCTACACGTAAAATTCTGCCCATCCGTGCCCATGTGCACATCGAGTTGCTTGTTGGGCATGGCCATGGACGAATCCAGATCGCCATGTTTCACGCCATCCCCGCCTCCTCCGTAAAAATGGCAGGTGCCGCAATTGTTCCGGCCGGGCCGGCCCACGGATTGGGCCACGGCATTGTAATCCGGCGGCAAGAATTCGGTCTTGCCCTCGAACAGCGTCGCGTTGGTGACCGGATATCCGGCCTTGGATGGAAATTTTTTGTACGTGCCGGTCTGCTCGTGGCAGACCACGCAGTCGATGCTTTCGGCCTTGCTGAAGTCAAAACCCTTGTCCTTCCAGCCATAGCCGATGTGACACGATGTGCAGCGCGGCTCGCTGGAACCAACGCTGATGCAAAAATTATTGACGGACAGTCCGCCCTTGCCCGTCACGCCCGTCGGATCGGCCGGGTCTTTCCAGGTCCAGTGGATGGTTTTATGAATCTGCGACGCCGCCTCGTTGTG
The DNA here is from genome assembly GCA_009930495.1 of Deltaproteobacteria bacterium. Taxonomy (NCBI): domain Bacteria; kingdom Pseudomonadati; phylum Myxococcota; class Myxococcia; species Deltaproteobacteria bacterium. The sequence goes on along the minus strand of RZYB01000049.1, from coordinate 3,497 downwards.
ACAGGACAGGCAGGCCCTGGTCACCTCTTCCGGCGAGGTGAAGGGCTGCTGCAAGATAGCATGTTTGGAATGATCGGTCGTGATCCAACGTTCGTCGCCCTTGACGGTCTGCCGAGCCAGGGCCCGCCCCGGAGCCACGGCGTCGTCCGTGGCGGCCTGGACAAATATCGGCCACAAGCCAAACGCCAGCGCGCCACACAAAAGTCCCACGTGGAAACATCGATGCATAAACCCTCCTTCCGCTCCAGAGTGCAAACCGCTTCCCATCCCGCTCCGACGACCAAGCCACCGATCCCGTCCCGAGCAAGTGCTTCACGCCCGAAACAAGAATCCACGAAATTGTCATAGCGAAAAAATCAAACGATGCAATCCTGGGCAAAACTCGAGTTTTATTTCGGAGCGGTCAACTATGAAAAAAACGTGGCCAACGCCGCCACGCACCGCCCGGCCGTCTTGCCGTCCCACAATTCCGGCCGTTGCGGCACCCGGCCGCCCGCCAATGCGGCCAGAAACTCACCACGGATACGCTCCACGTTGTTGCCGACCAGAACACTGGCCCCGCCATGTTCCTTCAAGGTCACGGGGCGTTCGGTGTTCCAGCGCAGGGTCAGGCAGGGCGTGCCCAGGACGCAGCATTCCTCCTGCAGGCCACCGCTGTCGGTCAGCATGATCCGGGCCCGCATGTTTAGGCGCAGCATTTCGTGATAGCCGATGGGACACAACAAAATCAAATGCGGACAGGCCACGGCCTTGTTCCACAGCCCGAACGTTTCCAGCATTTTCCGGGCCCGGGGATGGATGGGCCAGATCACCGGCATGCGGACGGCGACCTCGTCGGTCAGAAAATTCAGGATCGGCTCCAGCACCTCTTTTTGGTCCACGTTGGAGGGACGGTGCATGGTCAAAAGCGCGAAATCACCACTCAGAACAGGCGCCACGGACTCGGGCAGGAGCATATTGTCCCGCAGGACAGCCCCGATATTAAGCCGCGCGGCCGCGTCGCGGTTGGCCTCCAGGGTATCGATCATGATGTTGCCGACAAAACGGATGCGATCTTCGGCCACGCCCTCACGGCGCAGATTTTCGCTTGAAATGGTGTCCGGGGTCAGCAGCAGGTCGCTCAACCGATCCGTGACCAGACGGTTGATCTCCTCGGGCATGGTCATGTCGCCGCTGCGCAGGCCCGCCTCGATGTGACAGACCTTGATGCACAGCTTCTTGGCCGCCACCGAACAGGCCAGGGTGGCGTTGACGTCCCCGACCACCACGACCCAGTCGGGCTTCTCCTGCACCAGCACCTTTTCAAAGGCGATCATGGTCTGCCCGACCTGCTCGGCATGGGAGCCGGACCCGATCTCCAGGTTAATGTCCGGGTCCGGGATGCCCAGGCTGTGAAAAAAGCCTTCGGACATACGCACGTCATAGTGCTGGCCCGTGTGGACCAGGACGTGCTCGATGGAGTGACCATTGGCCGCGTTGTGGGCCTCGATGGCCTTCACGAACGGCGCGATTTTCATGAAATTGGGGCGAGCGCCCACGACGGAAATGATTTTCATGGAATTTTCCTTGGGCGCGTTGCGCCGGACGTAGACTGGTTGGTGAACAGAACCCAGCTGGCCTCTTGCGCTCTCATGTGCCAGGGAGCGCTCGACACATGTCCGAATAATGGCTAAATAAAGACATATTCGACGTCTCAATCAAATCAGCCGTGCAATGGAAAAATATCCATCGCCTACGGAGGCTACGCCATGAAATACTCGACCCAGATCAAACCGATCAGCTATCTCAAAAATCATACAGCCGAGGTGGCCGCGACACTGGCCGAAACCAATCAGCCCATGCTCATCACCCAAAATGGCGAAGCCAGACTCGTGGTCATGGATGTGCACAGCTATGAAGCGCGCGAGGAAACCCTAGCGCTCTTGAAACTTCTGGCCTTGGGGCAAAAAGAAATCGACACGGCCCGATTCCGATCCGCCGAAGATGTCTTCCATGACCTGGATGCACTGGACCGGGACTAAGGCGATGCGCATTTTTATTCTTGAATCCGCCGAACAGGACATCAAGGACCTTCGCGCGTACATCCTGTTTCGATTTTCCAAGGAACAATGGCTGACGACGTACGGGCGCCTCAAAGAAGCACTCGCCATTCGTGCAGCTCACCCTCAGGCCGGAACAATTCCGGAGGAGCTCGCGGATTTAGGAGCCACGCAATACCGACAAATCATCAGCGGCAAAAACCGCATCATCTACGAAATCCGAGAGCACGCGATTTTCATCCATATCGTTGTCGATACACGCAAGGATCTGCAAAGCCTCCTTGCCCGGCGCTTGCTCAGATCGCACCCAAGCCACTGATCATGAGGTGGTCGCCACACGCTTCAAAATCGAGAGATGCTCCCACGCCAAGGCCTTCCGATCAAATTGCGGCGCCACGAACTCCGCCCCGCTCTCCCCGAGCTTCCGGCACAGTTCCGGAATGCGCTCCCGCCTGAGTACGATCTTGATTGTCAAACAGCATGGAAAACTGACCCGCCAAGCCGCACCGCGAGTTTTGACACATGATTTCAAACCCATAAACATAAAAAGGCCCTTTTTGGCGCGTCGCACGCGATTCTAACGCCGGAAAATGGCCGTTTTTTGAAAATAAAAACAATTATTTCAGTATTTTTCTGGTCTCAGAGACCCATTCAAAGGACATTCGAACATCAACGAACTCGCCGCCGTTCACGTTGCCTTTGTCGCTGCCTTTACCGTCGCCGTTCCCTGTGCCCCAGGAGTCGTTCCTTCAGCAGTTCCGTGAAATTGCGCCGACCATCCGCCACGATATGGATATGAACCGCATGTGCCCCTTCATGGATCCGATAGATGATGCGGCAAGGATGCAGCTGGATTTCCCGGTAGGAGAGAATGTTGACCCGCTTCAATTCCGGAGGGATGCAGCCCCGATCAGGCAGGAGACGCAGGCTGTCACGGGCCTGGATGAACTTTTCCAGGATGGCCTCGGCCATGTCTGGCCCCTCTCTCTCGGCGATAAAATCAATAATGCTTAGGAGATCCTCTTCCGCGCAAAGGGTGAAACACACGCTCCACGACGCATTAGCGCTCACCACGCTTCTCCGCGATCACGGTGCGCAGGTCGGCAAAAACTTCGTCCGCATCTCGCAGCCTGCCGGCCTCTGCATCAGCGGAACTGTCTGCGAGCATTCGCAACAGGGCCAGGCTTTCCTGAATCTGATCATATTCCCTGACGTTCATGACCACGGCCTTGGCCTCGCCATTTTGCGTGATGATCATGGGGTTGCCGGTTTCATTCACAAATTCGATGAGTTGCTTGGCGTTGTTTTTGAGCCAGGAAATAGGCTTGATGTCTGAATGGAACTGCATGCAGCCTCCCATGGGGAAAAATTAAGACTGAATAATGGGTAAGTTTTCAAAACAAAAAAATCAAGGCCTTTCCCGTGCATTTCACGCTGCCCCACCAAACCGCAACGCGA
>RZYB01000048.1 GCA_009930495.1 Deltaproteobacteria bacterium | reverse complement strand
CTAGGGCATGGGCTTGGCCTGGACCCAGATAACGGCGTCCTGGGACAGGTCCTTGCCCTTGAAGGTTTTTTCCGGTCCCGCGCCCAGAGCGCAGAAGCCCCACCATCCGGCCTTGGGGACGGCGTAGACGAACTGGCCGTTGGCGTCGGCCTTGATGGTCTGGGTCACGAAACTATCCTGCGGAGCCTCGACCTCGGCCTTCGGGGCGAAGCTGTTGGTCTTGAGGTCCGGCTTGTGGTTCAGAAATTCCACCTCGATCTCGGCAAAGGGCACGGGCTGGCCATTCCCCTTGACGATACCGCGAAAAACATTCCCGGCCCACAGCCCGTAGGGCTTGTCCAGGGGCACGATCTCGGCCGGCAGGCCCATTTCGGCGTCCCAATCCGTGGGCGAGCCAGCCGTGTTGACCACGAGCTTGGCGATCTGCTGGATATAGGTTTCCTCGCTGGCCTCGAAATACGGGGCCGGAGTCAGGGCGAACACCCAATCGCCCATGCCGCGCGGCGTGTAACTGGTTTCATAGGCCTTGCCCGAGTTGGTCAGGCTCTTCCAGGTGATGGGCTTGAGGGTCGCGGTCAAATCCTTGGTTTCACCCTTGTGCAGCACCACGAATTTTTGCGGGGCGTCCATGTCCATGGTGTGGCCGGCCTCGAAGGGATGGGTGAACACCAGCTTGAGAGGCAGATCCGCCGCCTTTTCCAGAGCCGATTCGGGAGTGTAGACCATCTGAAAGTGGGCCATGGCCGGGGCGGCGAAGAAGGTCAGGGCCAAGAGGGCTGAAAGAACAAGGCTTTTGCGTTTCATGAAATCTCCTTGGGATGGCGGTTAGTGGATTTCCGAGCCGGGAATTTCGATCTGGTGGCCCTCGCCGGCATCGAACTTCACCTTGAAATCACCAGCGGGCTTCTTGAAGGTAAACTCGGAGGTCTGGCTCATCTTGCCGGACTCGATGGCCTTTCCGGATGCGTCCAGAACGTGCATGGCCACGCCGGAGGCCGACGAACCATCGGAAAAACCACCCTCGCAGGTGATGGTGCCGTCACCGTTGTCCCAGCACGAGCACAGCGGGGTATGGGCCAGGGCCTGGGTGGCGCCAAGCAGCACCAGGGCGAAAAGAAACGGAATAATTTTCTGAAACATGACAACTCCTTTGTGATGGTTTGTAGCGCGGATCATGATCGACCCGAATCTGGTTCAAGGGGAGGGTTGGGAATGAGCGCGGCCCCAATGGCCAGGGCCACGGCCAGTAGGTAAAAGGCGATCATGGCCTCCAGGCCGCTCAGGCCGAGCAGACTGCCGCCGGTGAAGACCAGCACGGACACGACAATGCCCAGGGCGATCTGCCCGCCCAGGGAAAAAAGCATGTAGCCCCAGGACCCGGTTTCCAGCTTGATGGTGATCAGGGTGGCCAGGCACGGCGGATACAAAACCATGAACAGCATCAGGGCCAGGGCGTGCAGGGCCGTGAATCCGGTTTCGGTTTCCTGCATGGACGCGGCCAGATCCCCACCCGCGTCGGCGTCCTGCTGATACAGGGAACCCAGGGTGGCCACGGTGTTTTCCTTGGCCGCCAGGGCCGAAAGCAGGGCGACGTTGATGCGCCAGGTGAATCCGGCCCAACGGGTCACGGGCTCCATGGCCTGGCCGATACGGCCCAAGAAGCTGGCGTCGATGCGTTCCTTCTGCACATCCATGCGGATCAGCTTGCGCTCGCGGGTCAGGGCTCGCAGGCCCCGGCCGATCTTGCCGTGCTCCGGAACGGGCTGTCCCTTGACCATGGCCAGATAGACGGCGTTACGCTCCGCGAAACGCGCGTCGATCCGGGCCGCGCCCTCTTCCGACTTGGCCCCGATCTTGGCCTGCTTGTAGGCGTCCTCGAATTCGAGCAGGGCTGGAATCTCGGTCCGCTGAAAGCGGCCCGCCAGGGGCGAGGCGTCCACCGTGGCCATGAAGGCGTCCATGGCCTTGTCGGCCCTGGCCTCGAAACCGCGCATGGCGTCCTCGCCCACGCCGGGAAACCGGAGCAGGGCGAAAACGATCACGGCCACGGCGGCCACGATGGACGTGATCTTCTTGACGAACAGCCAGACCTTTTGCAGCGCCGGCCGGAGCACTCCGCCCAGGGTGGGCAGATGGTAGTCCGGCATTTCCATGATGAACGGCGCGCTCTCCTGCTTTCTGAGCACGGTCAGGGTCAAGAGCTTGGCCACGGGCAGGGCCAGGAGCAGGCTGATGGTGGAGATGAAGAACATGGCCAGGGCCTGATGCTCGGCGAAATAGGCACTGACGAGCAGGATATAAAGCGGCACCTTGGCCAGGCAGTTGAGCATGGGAATGATCAGGATGGTGGCCAGCCGGGCGCGGTGGTCGGGAACGGCCTTGGTGGACATGACCGCCGGCACGGCGCAACCGCCGACATAGACCCCGCCCAGAACCAGGGGCAGGGTGGCCTGGCCGTGCAGGCCGAAACGCTGGAGCATCCGGTCCAGGATAAAGGCCATGCGCGGCATGTAGCCGCTGTCCTCCAGAATGGCGATGAGGGAAAACAGAATCAGGAAAATGGGGATATAGTTGAGCAGGGCGTTGACGCTGTCCACCACCCACAATCCCAGGGCCCGGATCAGCGGATCGTCCACGAATCCGGCCGAGGGCAGGATCAGGCCGCACCATTCCTTGAGCTTGGCCAGCAGGGGCCAGGTGTAATTGGTCAGGTTGTAGCCCTGAACGATGGACAGTTGATACAGCAGATAGATGATCCCAACCAAAACCACCGGTCCGGCGACCTTGTGGCAGACCACGGCGTCGATGCGGTTGGTCAGGTTGCGGGCGGAAAAGGCCCGCTTCTGACACGAGGCCAGAATCTCGTCGGCCAGGACGTGGCGACGCACGGCCAGATAATGGGCCACGGACGCGCCATGCGCCGCCACGAAGCCCTGGGCCAGACCCTCGGCCAGCCGCACCAGTACCTCGCCTTCGGGAATGGCCGTCCGGGCATGATCCAGGGCGAATTCATCCCCCTCCAGCAGCTTGAGGGCCAACCACCGGGGGGGTACCGGGCCCGGGACCTTCGCCGTGACCATCCAGGTTTCCAGGGCCTGGATTTTTTCCTCCAGCGGGCCGTAATCGATCTGGCGCGGCCGTGGCCGCTCCCGGGCCTGATCGGCCACGGCCCGAACCAACTCGCGCCGCCCTTCTCCCCTGGCCGCGGCCACGGGCACGACCCGGACACCCAGCCGGTTTTCAAGCAGGGCCAGATCCAGCTCCACGCCTTCCTTCCTGGCCTTGTCCATCATGTTCAGGGCCAGAACCACCGGGCAATCCATCTCCATGAGCTGGAAGGTCAGGGACAGGGATCGGCGCAGGGTCGAGACATCGGCCACGTTGACGCAGACCTCGGGCTTTTCGTGCAGCAGAAAATTCCGGGCCACCCGTTCTTCCAGGGAATACGAGGTCAGGCTGTACGTGCCGGGCAGATCGACCAGCTCGATGTCGAGTTCGTCCGTCCTGAACTGCCCGGTCTTCTTCTCCACCGTGACACCGGGATAGTTGGCCACATGCTGGTGGGCCCCGGTCAACATGTTGAAAACCGTGGACTTGCCGGAGTTGGGTTGACCAGCCAGGGCCACGACACAGGACTGGGTTTTCACCGTGCCTCGACCTCCACGAATTTGGCCTCGTCATGACGCAGGCTGAGCATCAAGCCTTCCACGACCACCTCCATCGGGTCCTCCAATGGCGCGTTGCGCAGGACGGTGAGCCTCGCTCCCGGAAAAATACCCAGATCGAGCAGACGCTGGGCCAGCCTGTCCTGGGCCCGCAGCTTGGTGATGACACAAATTTTTCCAGGCACTAATTCGCTCAGGGTCATGAATTGTTTCTCCGTCGATTGCCACGCGGCTCCCCCGGACGCTTCCCGCTCAGTCCGGGAAGATGTCGCGCGGGGCGCGGGATGATTTTAGATTTCAAATATAGCTTTGCGGCTATCTACTTTTTGTTCATGAAAAATTTCGTCTTCGATAGTCCAAATAATTTGTCATAACTAACTCTTCCGGCCACGAATTGCCGCTGGAAGCCAAAAATTACCGCCCAAGGTGAATTTCCGTCCGACGGGCCTGGCCTTGGGGCCGACACCGCCCGGTCGTCCGGCCCGGCAACGCCCCGACCGTCCCGACTTGATCACCCCTGATTTTCCCGTAGAATCGCGCGGACCTTCCACCCATATCCCATCCGGAGGAGAGCATGGCCCGTTACATCGGCGCGGTCGATCAGGGGACCACCAGCAGTCGCTTCATCATTTTCGACGAACATGGCCGCATCGTCGCCATGGACCAAAAGGAACATCGGCAGATCTACCCCAGGCCGGGCTGGGTCGAGCACGATCCCATGGAAATCTGGGCCAATGTCCAGGACGTTATCCGGGGGGCCCTGGCCAAGTCCGGCATCACGGGATCGGAGTTGTCGGCCATTGGCATCACCAACCAGCGCGAGACCACGGTGGTCTGGGACCGCTTCACGGGCACACCGTTTCACAACGCCATTGTCTGGCAGTGCACGCGCACCCACGACATCTGCAAGAATCTGATGGCCGACGGCGGCCAGGATCGCTTCCGCGCCAAGACCGGCCTGCCCGTGGCCACGTATTTTTCCGGCCCCAAGATCCGCTGGATCCTGGACAACGTTCCCGAGGCCAGGGCCGCCGCCGACAAGGGCAACGCCCTGTTCGGCACCATCGAGACCTGGATCATCTGGTGGCTGACCGGCGGTCCCAAGGGCGGGGCGCATGTCACCGACGTGACCAACGCCAGCCGGACCATGCTCATGGATCTGGAAAGCCTGGCCTGGGACGATGACATCCTTGAGATCCTGGGCATCCCGGCCAGTGGGCTGCCGCGCATCGTGCCCTCGTCCGACAGCGCCACCTGGGGCCCGACCTCCGAGGACGGACCGCTTGGCGCGCGCGTGCCGGTCTGCGGGGCCGTGGGGGACCAACAGGCGGCCCTGGTCGGCCAGACCTGCTTCGCGCCCGGCGAGGCCAAGAACACCTACGGCACGGGCTGCTTCCTGCTCATGCACACCGGCCACGAACCCATCCCGTCCAGACATGGCCTGATCACCACCCTGGCCTACCAGTTCAGCGGCCGCAAACCTTCCTACTGCCTGGAAGGGTCCATCGCCATCGCCGGAGCCCTGGTGCAATGGCTGCGCGACAACCTGCGGATGTTCTCCTCGGCCCCGGAGATCGAAACCCTGGCCCGCAAGGTCGAGGACACGGGCGGCATGTACATCGTGCCGGCCTTTTCCGGCCTGTACGCGCCCTACTGGCGCCCCGACGCGCGCGGGGCCATGGTGGGACTGACCCGCTACATCAACCGCGAGCACATTGCCCGGGCCGTGCTCGAAGCCACGGCCTACCAGACCAAGGACATCGTGGAGGCCATGAACAAGGATTCCGGCGTGGACCTGAAAACCATCAAGGCCGACGGCGGCATGGTCCACAACGAACTCCTGATGCAGTTCCAGGCCGACATCCTGAACGTGCCCGTGGTCCGCCCCAAGGTGGCCGAAACCACCTGCCTCGGCGCGGCCTACGCCGCTGGCATCGCCTCGGGTTTCTGGTCCGGCCGCGAGGAACTCCACAACAACTGGGAAGAGGACAAGCGCTGGATTCCGGACATGGACGAAGCCCGACGCGCGGATCTGCACGCGGGCTGGCAAAAGGCGGTGACCCGGACGCTTGGCTGGGTGGAATGAGGTCCCGACGCCCGGCGACGGTCCGGGCGCCTGGCGTATCGCCCCCTGTTCCAGGCGCCCCGACGGGTGTTCTGGCCGTGGGGAGCGAAACTCGGGACGCGGCGTTGTTGACAACAAAATCCTCGGAAGGGTACGCCGTTTATTAGACATATCTAATAATTTACTGAAAAACTATCAAAAATAAATACATCTTAATAAAATCGTTGTTAAAAACTTCAAACTTGTCCCACGAACATCGTCCCATCCCCGTGGGCGCGACGTGAAGGGACGTGGAGCGGAGGATGAACATGTTCATGGAGACATCGCGGGCCGGATCGGCCGGGCGGACAGTTCCGACGCGCAAAAAAATATGGGAAATCGACCAGATCTTCCGTTGCCCCGTTGTCGGCATGTGCCTCGACATCCGGGAGCAGCGCTGGCTGTGCCGCATGGTCGGAGCCGCCGAGCAGGCCAAATCGGACTTCGCCATCCTTGAAATGCTCGTGGCGACCATGGACGGCGAAAATCCGCTGTCGCGCAAGCTCGAGGACCTGCTGGCCCGCAAATACGAATCCGAGGGCCGCCCATTTCTGGGAATGACCGAACGCGCCTTTCTGGAGAACTGGCGACGCGGACTTCGACAGGGCACGTACCAGATCCTGCTGTGGGCGGCCGCCGTGCGCGGCCCAAGCCCCACGGCCACGGTGGAAATTTTTGGCTCCCTGCACATGGCCATGCACGAACACGCCAAGGCGTATGGACGGCTCTTGGCGGCGGCGCGCGGCCAGGACCAAACCGAAACCAGCGAACGGCCAGGGCTTCCAGATCGCGAACATGCCGCCCCCCAAAAGACTCGTGGCGGGCAAAAAAACGACCGGACCTGAAGCGGCCGCCTCGCGCGGACCAGAATCGCCATCCGGACAAAACGGAGCGGGGAGGCACGTTTGCGTCCCGCGCCCCGAAGTCCGCGATGGCCGGCCCAAAGCCATCGGACATTCCTTCCTTGCCCTTGAATCGGGAAGCAGTTAGGAATCGGCCCTTCTATGGGGGCGGACTCCTGCCTGTTCCGTTGGTTCGCGACCTGGCTCCGGAGTCCTTATTTGGAGTACAATCAAGGAGGAAGAGAGATGCAACGTGTTACCCTGGCCTTTGTCGCGGCCCTGATCCTGGGCTGCGCCGTCGCCGCCTTCGCGGAGAAGCTGGAAATCCCCGAAAGCGTGACCATGAGTCCCAAGCACTTCGACGGCTACACCCCCAAAAAGGGCGATGTCGTCTTCAACCATGCCTCGCACATGGAGATCGCCTGTGCCGACTGCCACCACACCGTGGCCGACACCTACGCCTTCCAGGGCTGCATGACCGAGGGCTGTCACGACGATCCGACCATCAAGCCGGAATACAGCTCCGTGTACCGCGCCTTTCACACCACCAAGGACACCACCAAGAGCTGCGTCGGCTGTCACCGCAAGCTCAAGCGCGAAGGCACGGGGGACGCGCCCCTCGCCTGCAAGAGCTGCCACACCAACTAAATTTCAAGGCCCCCGAAATCCGGGGGCCTTGTTTTTCCCTCCATCGGCCCCGCGCCCTACAAACGTCGCGCCCGGACCATGCGCGGATGGGTCATCCGCATCGGATCCAGGACGTCCTCCAGCTCTTCCCGGGTCATGAGCTCCTTTTCCAGCACCAAATCATATACCGTCGCGCCGGTCCGGGCCGCTTCCTTGGCAATGGCCGCGGCCTCGTCGTAGCCGAGATACGGCACCAGAATGGTCACGATCCCGGCCGACTGACGCACCAACTGGGCGCAGCGTTCGCGATTGGCGGTGATGCCGACGATGCACCGATCCTTCAGAATCCGCATGGCCCGGCCAAGCATGTCCATGATCTGGAAGAGGTTGAAGGCGATGAGCGGCTCGAAGACGTTGAGTTCCAACTGTCCGGCCTCGGCGGCCATGGTCACGGTCACGTCGTTGCCGATGGTCTGGAAACAGACTTGGTTGACCATCTCTGGAATGACCGGATTGACCTTGCCCGGCATGATGGACGACCCCGGCTGCATGGGCGGCAGGTTGATCTCGCCCAGGCCGCAAAACGGCCCCGAGGACAACAGACGCAGATCGTTGCAGATCTTGGACAGCTTCACGGCCACGCGCTTGAACACGCCCGAAAGCTGGACAAAGGCGCCGGTATCCGACGTGGCCTCGACCAGATTGGGCGACTTGATCAGGGGCAGGCCCGTGATGTGCGCCAGTTTCTCGCAGACAAAGGCGGCGTAGGCCGGCACGGTGTTGATGCCCGTGCCGATGGCCGTGGCCCCCATGTTGATTTCCATGAGCAGGCGCTGGCATTCCTCCACCCGCTCGACGTCCTCGCCCACGGTCACGGCCCAGGCCGAAAACTCCTGGCCCAGGGTCATGGGCACGGCGTCCTGGAGCTGGGTCCGGCCCATCTTGATGACATCGGCGAACTCCTCGCCCTTGGCGGCCAGGGCGTCGATCAACTCGCGCATGGCCCGGGCCAGTTCGCGGATCTTCCACACGGCGGCGATGCGCAGCGACGTCGGGTACACGTCGTTGGTGGACTGGGACAGATTGACATGGTTGTTGGGGTGGCAAAATCCGTATTCGCCCCTGACGTGCCCGAGAAGTTCCAGGGCGCGGTTGGCGATGACCTCGTTGGCGTTCATGTTCACGGACGTGCCGGCCCCGCCCTGAATGACATCGACCACGAACTGGTCGTCGAACTTGCCCTCGCGCACCTCGCGGCAGGCGGCCATGATGGCCTCGGCCAATTCCGGTTCGAGCAATCCCAGTTCCAGATTGGCCAGGGCCGCGGCCTGCTTGATGCACGCCAGGGCCTGGATTTGTCCGGGGAAATGGGCAATGGGGATGCCCGTGACCTGGAAATTTTCCAGGGCGCGCACGGTCTGCGCCCCGTAATACGCCACGGCCGGCACCCGGCGTTCGCCCAGACTGTCTTTTTCGATTCGATATTCCACACAGGCCCCCTTTACGAAACGTGAAAACCCTTTCAAAATCGTCCCACCCTATCCGGAGGACACCCCATGCCAAAGCTTTTTTTCGTTCTGGCCCTTCTGACCGGACTGGCGGCTCCAATCCAGGCCGCCGACCTGCGTTGCCAGGGTGATCTGATGACGCCCGGCACCATCGTCACCAAGGTTCGCGCCAAATGCGGCGAACCCAAATGGGAAGACCGCGTCGGCGAGATCACGGTCATCCGGGACGGCCGGGAGCGGACACTCTACATCACCGAAATGACATACGAAGTCGGCAGTGGCTATTACGTCCTGACCTTCGAGGGCGGCGAGTTGAAAAAAACCGAATACTACCAGCACTAACCACCGGGATCGCCATGAACATCCGCATTGTCTACTGTAGCCTCTGAATGGGCTATGCCCAGCGCGCCGCAAGTCTTGCGGACCGCATTTCGACCGAGCTCGGCATCCATCCCATTCTGGAGACCGGCGACAAGGGCGCCTTCGACGTCATCGCCGATGGCCGTTCCATCTATTCCAAGGCCGAAACCCGGCGCATGCCATCGGCGGACCTGATCCTCGATCTGCTCCGCGCGACCTGATCGGCGCGGATTGGATCATTTTTCCACAAAAAGCTTTCCTTTATCCCCGCTCCTGGATTATGGTTCGGCGTAAATCCCGAACCATCCCGGGGAGATTGGCGTCCCACGCCCAATCCGGGGAGTAAAACCGGGACCACGTCACAACACCAAGGATACCGCATGAACCACCTCGTCATCACCTGCCATCCCCGTACGTCGAGTTTTACCCGCGCCATCGCCGACACCGTGGAAGCCGTGTCCGTGGCCCTGGGACATGACACCCGCCGCCGCGACCTCTACGCCCTGGACTTCGAAGCCGTGCTCCGCGCCACGGACCTCGACGCCCTGGCCACGGGCAGCGTGCCCCCGGATATCCGCCTGGAACAGGAATTCCTGCAATGGACGGATATGCTGACCCTGGTCTACCCCATCTGGTGGGCGGGCATGCCGGCGCTGCTCAAGGGCTATATCGACCGGGTGCTCTGCCCGGACTTCGTTTTCGAACGCATCGGGGATTCACCCCTCGGCCCCTTGGCCGGAAAGAAAGTCCTCATCTTCAACACCACCGGCGCGCCAAGCACCTTCTACGCCAGCCAGGACATGCACCAATGCATGGCGTCCATCACGGACACGGGCATTTTCGAGATCTGCGGCATGGAAGTGCTGCACCATGCCTTTTTTGGTGGCGTGACCACGATTCCGGATAATGAACTCAAAACCTATCTGGCCAACGTGGAGGCCATCACGTCCAGATATCTCTAACGTCCCCGACCACGCCCCGAGGAGGCTCGACCCCATGGACAACATGTTCGAACGTTTCACCTACCTCTTCGATCCCCTGCATCATTTCTGGGAACACGAAGGCATGCACCGCCGCTTCGCCCTGGGACTGATCGCGGCGTTTCTCGGGGCGCTGGCCAGCATCGAATTGAACCGCCAGGGTCTTTTGCCCACGGCCCTGGCCGTCCACACGCCGACCAATCATTTTCACGCCGTGAACCTGGCCTTCACCCTGGTCCTGATCCTGGAAGTCATCAGCCTGATTTTCACCCTGCCCTGCTCCTTTTCCCGATCCGTGGGCAAGCAGTTCGAAATCCTGTCCCTGATCCTGCTGCGGGACGCATTCAAGGAACTGTCCTCCTTTGCCGAGCCCATCACCCTGGGACAGAACCTGACCGCGATGTATCACATCCTGGGCTACGGCTTCGGGGCGTTGACCGTCTTCGCCCTGCTTGGCGTCTATTACCGCATCCAGCCCACAAAAAAGCAGGACATGGGCCTGCCCACGGACCTGTTCCGGTTCGTGGCCGCCAAAAAAGGCATCGCCCTGGTCCTGCTGGCGGTCTTCGTCATCCTGGGCCTGACCAATCTCTACAACCGGCTGGCCGGACTGCCGCACATCGACTTTTTCCCGGTCTTCTACACCCTGCTCATCTTCACGGACATCCTGGTGGTGCTCATCTCCCAGTGTTTCCGGCCATCCTTCCACGCCGTGTTCCGCAACTCCGGCTACGCCCTGTCCACCCTGTTCATCCGCCTCGCCCTGGCCGCCCCGCCCATGTACGACGTGGCCCTGGGCATTGTCGCCGCCCTGTTCGCCATCGCCCTGACCCTGGCCTGGACCAGGGTCTTCACCATGACCAAGGCGTGAAACGAAGCATTATGAGCCCGTGACAACACGGAACAGTCCCAAAAGATCCGAGACCAGGACAGCACCCCCGGGCGTGAGCACATAAGCAAGGCCGCCACAGTTCAGAATCACCGTGATCCAAAAAACAATCTGGAACGACTGTTTCCTTGATTTATGACGCAACACCCGCTGCGCGACCAAGGCGCCGGGCCAGCCCCCCGCAAGCGCGATCAGATGCAAGGTTTTTTCCGGGGTCCGCCACTGGTTGTTTTCCGCCGCGGACTTGTCCCGCGCATAGGCCACGAAGGCCGCCAGACTCGCCCCGACATACAGTCCGAGCACCATCAGCGGCAGTTTCCCGACAAGCACCAAAGCGGCCAAAGCCCCGAAAAACACGAACGCGACCACAAACGCTCCCGCCCGTCCCGACGAAAAAACCGTTTTTGGAGATTGATCGCCAACGAAAGCGACTCCCTCGGCCCGGGGACGGCCCCGCTCATCCGAGCCCAATTCAAAGGACACGGTTTCTCCCACGCCAGGACGTTTCTTCCTATTTAAAAACGATGAAATGTGCACAAATACCAAACGATCGCCGTCATTGGGCGCGATAAAACCAAACCCCTGGTCATCCTTCCATGTCGTGATCGTGCCTTGATACCGCATGCGGCCTCCAATAAATGGTCAAAAATTCCGCGAATGACCCATCCCCGGCAACGGGGTCCGGACGAGCTCACGGTGCGGGCCGTCTACCGCACGGGGGACGTATGACACAAGATCACACACGGCTCGCCGCCAGCATTCCATAACCGTCTGACATTCCCGAAAAAAAATATCAATCTAGGCACCATGGCAAGACAATGCGCTTTCCCTGAAACTTTGATAGTCAAGGCTCCACGCCGCACGCGCCCAAGGAGCCGCCCATGACCATCCCCCGCCCCATCCGTTGCCTGTTGGTGGACG
This sequence comes from Deltaproteobacteria bacterium, assembly GCA_009930495.1. Lineage (NCBI taxonomy): Bacteria > Pseudomonadati > Myxococcota > Myxococcia > Deltaproteobacteria bacterium. Next base: position 4,407 of record RZYB01000048.1, on the reverse strand, counting down.
ACGAGCCGCCGGCCCTGGACGAGCTGTCCTACCTTTTGTCCGCGTTCCCGGATGCGAGCGTGGTCGGCACGGCCATATCCGCGGCCCAGGCATTGGAAGAAATCGCCCGGCTGACGCCGGACGTTGTCTTCCAGGACATCCAGATGCCCGGCGGCACGGGATTGTCCGTGCTGGAAAAAGCCATGGCCGTCCCGGAGCCGCCGCTGTTCGTCCTTGCCACGGCCTACGACCAGTACGCCATCCGGGCTTTCGAGGACAATGCCGTGGACTACCTGCTCAAGCCCGTGTCCCACGAGCGGCTGTCCAAATGCCTGGACCGGCTGCGCGGTCTTCTTTCCCGGATGCATCCCGAGGCCGTGGCCCAACCGGATCTGGAAGGCTTGCTGCGGAGCATGGGCCTGACCCCGGCCCTGATCCGTATTTCCGTGGAAAACGGCAGCCGCGTTTTGCTCTTGCCCCACACCGAGGTTGTCTTTATCCGCACCGAAGGCCGCCGCACCCTGGTCCACACCAGGGACACGCACTACCCGCATCACGGCCCCGGCACCCTGGACCGGCTGGCGGACAAACTGGCCCAGCTGTCCTTTTTCCGGGCCAACCGGGGCGAACTGGTCAATCTGGCCCAGGTCCGGGATTTTACGCCCTGGTTCAACGGCAAGTATGTCCTGACCATGCGCGACGCGGCCGCCACGGAAATCACCGTCAGCAAGGCCAGGGTCCGCGCCTTCCGCGACCAGCTCGGGCTGGCCTGAATCGCATCGGCACCGCATCCGGCGGGTGGGGGACAAATCCCGCGACCGCCATGAACGAGATACCACTTCATGAATTCCGACGCCCTCATCCTGGCCCTGGCCGAACGCCTGGGCCTGATCGTGGCCGGAGCCTTCCTGCTCCTGACCATCACGCCCATCCATAAACTGCGTCTGCGGCAGGGGCCGCCCTGGCGGGCCAGACTGCTCCAAATCCTCTTTTTCGGCGCGGCCGGCATTCTGGGCACCTATGGCGGCAATCTGGTGTCCCAGTCCGTGGCCAATCTCCGGGCCATGGCCGTCATCACCGGCGGCCTGTTCGGGGGGCCGGTGGTCGGCATCGCCTCGGGCGTCATCGCCGGCGGACACCGCATCCTGATCGACATCGGCGGCTTCAGCTCCATCCCCTGCGGGCTGGCGACCATGCTCGAAGGCACGGTGGCCGGACTCGTGACGCTCTATCTCAAGGAACGCAGCGTGGACTGGCGCTGGGCCGCCAGTCTGGCCCTGATCGGGGAGTCCCTGCACATGGCCATGGTTCTGACCCTGTCCCATTCCTATCCCGAGGCCGTGGCGCTGGTGCGCATCATCGCCCCGCCCATGATTCTTCTGAACACCCTGGGCGCGGCCACGTTTATCCAGGTCATCAACGTCGTCTTCCGGTACCGGGCCCGGCAGGATTCGGTCCAGGCCCAGGAAATCCTGGATATCGCCAACACCACGGTCGGGCACCTGCGCTCCGGCCTGACACAGGAAAGCGCCATGGCCACGGCCCGGATCATCCACGCCCGGGTCGCGGTCAGCGCCGTGGCCATCACCGATAAAACCACGGTCCTGACCCACATCGGCCTGGGCGACGACCACCATCTGGCGGGCCGGCCCATTGTCACCAATGCCACGCGCGCCGTTCTGGAAACCGGACAGCCGTCCTTTATCCAGCATCGCGAAGGCATCGGCTGCGATCATCCGGGCTGCCCCTTCACCTCGGCCATCATCGTGCCCCTGCACCAGGCCGGCAACGTGGTCGGCGCCCTCAAATTCTACGGAACGGCCTCCAAGGGACTGGATTTGCTCCTGTTCGAACTGGCCAAGGGCTTGGGCAATCTCTTTTCCACCCAGCTCGAACTGGAAAACATCCAGATCAGCGAACGCATGCTGGCCCACGCCGAAATCCGCCGTCTCCAGGCCCAGATCAACCCGCACTTTTTGTTCAACTCCCTGAACACCATCACCTCGTTCTGCCGGACCAGCCCGGACAAGGCCAGAAGCCTGCTCCAGGACCTGTCGCGCTACCTGCGCACGAACCTGGACGCGAGCAAGGGGTTCGTGCCCCTGGCCGAGGAGCTGGAGCAAATCCGCTGCTACCTGGCCATCGAGCAGGCCCGCTTCGGCGACCGCATCCGCTTCACCTTCGACGTGGAAGATGGCTGCGAGACCTGGCCCATTCCGCCGCTGATCATCCAGCCCCTGGTCGAAAACAGTGTCCGCCACGGCATCCTGGGCCAGGAAAACGGCGGCGAAATCCGGCTCCGCGTCCACGCCGACGGGTCACGCCTTTACGTGGAAGTCCGGGACAGCGGCGTGGGCATGGACCAGGACCAGGTGGACCGCCTGTTCGAAAAAGGGCGTCTGGACTCGCGTTCCGGCGGCATCGGCACCCGCAACTGCTTTCAGCGTTTGGAGCGCATCTTTGGCCCGGCCTCCCTGCCGACCGTGGCCAGCGCGCCGGGCCAGGGCACGCGCATCGACTTTTCGCTGCCCATGCCAACCCGGATCTGAAGCCGCCTCGCCCGCCCCGGTCGTCATTTCAGACACGAAAAACGACACTTCGCGCGGCCCCCTTGCCGCCGGCGCCATTCCGCGCCTACGCACGCACCAAGGTTCAGGAGCGATCCCGTGGTGCTCGCGGATCATGGCGTCCGAAGTGACTCATCTTTTTCAAGGAGTGCGGTATGTTTTATTTTTTTCTGGCTTGCGCGGCGCTCGTCGCCGGCTATTTCGTCTACGGCAAGGTGGTCGAATCCCAATTCGGCGTGGATTCCTGCCGTCCCACCCCGGCCTGCCGCATGGAAGATGGGGTGGACTATGTCAAAATGAACCCCAAGACCATCTACATGGTCCAGCTGTTGAACATCGCCGGTCTGGGCCCCATTTTCGGTCCCATCCTCGGCGCCCTGTACGGTCCGGCGGCCCTGCTCTGGATCGTCCTGGGCAGCATCTTCGCCGGCGCTGTGCACGACTATTTCTCGGGCATGATGTCCGTGCGCTACGATGGCAAGTCCATCCCCGATGCCGTGGGCTACAATCTGGGTAATTTCGCCAAGCAGTTCATGAACGTCTTCTCGGTCATTCTGCTGCTCCTGGTCGGCGTGGTCTTCGTCCTCGGCCCGGCCAAACTCCTGGCCAACAAAATCGGCTTCGACGTTGATAAGAACTCGGCCGTGGCCATCTGGACCGGCATCATCTTCGCCTACTACTTTCTGGCCACCATTCTCCCCGTGGACAAGATCATCGGCCGTCTCTACCCGGTTTTTACGGTCTGCCTGCTGATCATGGCCTTTGGCCTTTCGACCATGCTCATCGTCGACGGCTACACCTTCTTCCCCAACGGCGTGGGTCTGGCCAACGTCCACCCCAAGGGCCTGCCCATGTGGCCGCTGATGTTCATCACCATCGCCTGCGGCGCCATTTCCGGCTTCCACGCCACCCAGTCGCCCATGATGGCCCGCTGTATCCCGGATGAAAAATGCGGTCGGCCCATCTTTTATGGCGCCATGATCGGCGAGGGCATCATCGCCCTGGTCTGGGCCACCCTGGGCATGACCTTCTACCAGACCCCCGACGCCCTGCAGGCGGCCCTGGCCGCCGGCGGTCCGGCCGCCGTGGTCGATCAGGTGGCCACCACCCTGATGGGCCCCATCGGCGGGTTCCTGGCCATCATCGGTGTCATCATCCTGCCCATCTCTTCCGGCGACACGGCCTTCCGCGCCGCCCGCCTGATCATCGCCGACTTTGGCAAGCTCGGACAAAAAGCCATTGTCAAGCGCCTGATGATCGCCGTGCCCCTGTTCATCGTCGGTTTCCTCATCACCAAGACCGACTTCAACGTCATCTGGCGTTACTTCGGCTTCGCCAACCAGACCCTGGCCACCATCGTGCTCTGGGCCTCGGCCATGTATCTGGTCCGTCATGGCAAGCCGCACTGGATCGCCAGCGTTCCGGCCGTGTTCATGACCGCCGTCTGCGCCACCTACCTCTGCGTGGCCCCGGAATTCCCGCTCAAGCTGGCCACCGCCGCCGGCTACCCCATTGGCGTCGCCGTGGCCGTGGTCACCTTCGTGATCTTCTTCCTCAAGGCCCGCGTCACCCCCGTCGAAACCGATGCCCTGGACGCCCCGGGCACCATCGACTGATTCCGCCCGTCCACAAACAGCGCGGGGAGCCCTGGGGCTCCCCGCGCTGTTTGTTCACCAACCACCCTGCCGGCGCCACATTTTGGCCGACAGGGCCCGAGACCTCAATTCCTCAAGGCGGCTTCGATAGCCGGCAACAACGCTTCCAGGCTGACCGGCTTGGCCACATAGCCGTTCATGCCCATGTCCAAGAACCGTTCCCGGTCTCCGGTCATGGCATAGGCCGTCATGGCGATAATGGGGAT
>RZYB01000047.1 GCA_009930495.1 Deltaproteobacteria bacterium | reverse complement strand
GTCATTTTGGACGCGATCAATCTGATCGTGCGTCCGGGAGACCATCTGGTGCTGACCGGTCCGTCCGGGAGCGGAAAATCCACGCTGCTCAAGGTCGCCATCCTTTTCGAGCCGGCTGACAACGGCGAGGTGCTCTGGGGCGGCCAACGGCTCACTCCGGCCGACCTGGCCGTCCATCGCCGCCGCTTCCTGTACATCGGCCAAAAGCCCCTGCCCTTTGACGGCACGGCCGGTGAGTACCTTGACCTTCCCTTCACCTTCGCCGCCAATCGCACCCTGCAACCGGACCGCGTCCATCAGGACCGCCTGATGACCGCCGTGAACCTGGACCTGGCACTGCGCGACACGTCCTATGCCCGGCTATCCGGCGGCGAACAGCAGCGTCTGACCATCATCCAGGGTCTGCAGCTGAACCGCTCCTTTTGCCTGCTGGACGAGATCACCTCCAGCCTGGACCGGGACGCCACGCGGGCCGTGATCCGCCTCTTTGCCGAGGACACAACGCGGACCGTGCTGGCCGTGACCCACAACCGCGAATGGCTGGACTTCGACTTCACGGAACTCTGTCTGGACAACGGCAAATTGGAGAAAACCGCATGAACGAAACCGTGGTCATCGCCATGCCCGCCCTGTTGGCCTATGCGCTCATCCTGATCCTTCCGGTGGCCATTTTTCGACACCTGAAGCTTCGCCTGACCAAGGAACTGCTCATCGCCATGGTCCGCATGGCCGTGCAGCTGGGACTGGTCGCCCTGTACCTGGAATACATCTTTCGCCTGGACAACCTCGCGGTCAACGCGGCGTGGGTCCTGGTCATGATCGTGGTTGCCACGGCTTCCATCCTGCGCCAGGGCGGACTGTCCTGGCAAAAATGTCTGTGGACGATGCTCCCCGCGCAGCTGCTGACCTCCATCCTGGTCCTGACCGGCTTCCTGCTTCTCTTCGATTTCGCCACCCTGACCTCGGCCCGCTATCTGGTACCCCTCATGGGCATGGTGCTGGGCAACATTCTGCGCAGCAATGTCGTGGCCCTGGATCGCTTTTTTTCGGAACTGCGCGCCGGTGAGGACATTCATATCCAGTATCTGACCCTGGGAGCCAGTCCATCCGAAGCGATCCGCCCCTTTTTGCGCAACGCCTTCCGCGCGGCCGTTGGCCCCCAACTGGGAACCATCGCCACCATGGGCATCGTGTCCCTGCCGGGAATGATGACCGGCCAGATTCTGGGGGGATCGTCGCCGGCAGTGGCCATCGGCTACCAGATCATGATCATGATCGCGATTTTCACCGCAGCCACGGTGTCCGTATTTCTGGCTGTGCATTTTGCCCGGCATATCGCCTTCGACGACTGGGGGCGCATCAAGCCGGACATCTTCATCGGGCGCCGATAAATATCCATTATTTCTTAAAATACAAGGTATTACGATTTTCTTTTCGATGTTGTAATTTTCATGGGTCCTGCTACACCCGGCCACGACTCATTGCACTTCCGTTCCTCCGGAACAAGGCGGGCCCCATGCGTTTTTATCTTTCGACCATCATTCTGCTGTCTTTAAGCAACATCTTCATGACCTTTGCCTGGTACGGCCACCTGCGCAACCTGTCCCAGACGCCATGGGTCGTCGCGGCCTTTGCCAGCTGGGGCATCGCCCTCCTCGAATATCTACTCCAGGTTCCGGCCAACCGAATCGGCCATCAGGTCATGAATGTCGGCCAGCTCAAAATCCTGCAGGAATGCATCGCCCTGTCCGTATTCATCCCCTTTTCCATTCTGTACATGAAGGAAAAGCCGAGCATGGACTATGTCTGGGCAGGAGTGTGCATCCTCGGTGCGGCGTTCTTCATGTTTCGCAGCAAAATCTTCGGGAGCTGAAGAACCACACGTCCACGCCTTTCCATCTGGACGCGCCGTCTTGACAGTCTTGTCACCCCGCCGTCGCACAACCGTCACCGCAATACGAGATTGAAGCGCAACCAAACTTCAACCAAGGAGTCATCCATGCGCATCAGTTTTCGTTTTCCGGTCTCCGGACTGGCGACCCGCCTCGCGACCGGAGCCTGTCTGGTTCTGCTTCTGGCGCAGGCAGCCTGGGCCGCCGAGGCCAAATACGTTTTTCTGTTCATCGGCGACGGCATGAGCGTGTCCCAGTCCAGCGCCGCCGAAATGTACAAGGCCGCCCTCAAGGGCGAAGCCAAGGCCGGCGTGGAGAAACTCAACTTCTCGACCTTTCCGGCCCAGGGCATGACCACGACCTATTCCAGCGAATCCCTGATCACCGATTCCGCCGCGGCCGGCACGGCCATCGCCTCGGGCGTGAAAACCTACAACGCGGGACTGGGCGTGGACGTCAACGGCAAGCCCGTGCGCACCTTCGCGGAACTGGCCAGGGACGCGGGCAAGAAAGTCGGCATCGTGTCCTCCGTGTCCCTGGACCACGCCACTCCGGCCGCGTTCTACGCCCATCAGAAAAGTCGGAAGAACTATTATGAGATCGGCCTGGAACTGGCGGCCAGCGACTTCGACTATTTCGCCGGCGGCGGGCTTCTCGATCCAGCGGGCAAAAAATCAAAAGCCGAAGGCGAAAAGGTCAACGTCATCGACGCGATCAAGAAGGCCGGCTACGCCTATATCAATGACAAGACCGGCTTCGAGGCCCTCAAGGCCGGAGCCAAGGCCGTTGTCGTCAACCCGCGCCTGCAGGACGAGCAGGCCATGCCCTACGCCATGGACACCACGGCCGAAGACATCGGCCTGGCCGACCTGACCGCGAAAGGCATTGAAGTTCTGGACAACCCCAAGGGATTTTTCATGATGGTCGAGGCAGGAAAAATCGACTGGGCCTGCCACGCCAACGACGCCATGGCCGCCATCGGCGACGTGCTGGCTTTCGAGCAGGCCGTGGCCAAGGCCGTGGATTTCGCCGCCAAACACCCCAAGGACACCCTGATCGTGGTCACCGGAGATCACGAAACCGGAGGGCTAACCCTGGGATTTTCCGGGACCAAATATTCGACCTATTTCAAAAACCTCCAGCACCAAAAGGTGTCCTACGTCGCCTTTAACGAGGAGTTCGACGCTTGGCGCAAGGCCAATCCCACGGCGTCCTTTGACGCCATCGCCACGCTGGTGGAGACCCGTTTCGGCCTGAAAACCCCATCCGAAACCGAGCTGGCCGACATGGCCAAGGCCGCCGCGGACGCCGAATATGCCAAAAGCATCGGGTCCAAATATGCCATGTATCTGAAGGATTTCGAGCTGGCCGACCTCAAGGCTGCCTTTGCCCGCAGCATGGCCGGAGAAAAAATCAAAGCCGCCGGTCGGGATTACCTGCTCTACGGATCCTATGAGCCCTTCACCGTGACCCTGACCCATCTGCTGAACCAGAAAGCCGGCCTGGCCTGGACATCATATTCCCACACCGGAGTGCCAGTCCTGACCTCGGCCACGGGCGCCGGAGCCGAAAGCTTCTCCGGATTCTACGACAACACCGACATGTTCACCAAATTCGTGGACGCTCTGGGCCTCAAGGCCAGCGTGGCCATGAACTGATTGTCATCGCGCGGCCGGCCCAGCCGGCCGCGTTTTTTGGAGCTCATCATGTCCCTGCCCAAAGACGCCCGGTTGACGATTCTGTTCGTTATCTTATCCGCGATTCTCCATTTCGCGCCCACCGGCTTCGAAAACCGCCAGTCCGGCGAATCCCTGCGCTGCAAGGGCGAGGTGGTCGAGGTCGATGACAGCCAGGTCCACACCTACGGCATCGTCACGGCCGGCATCCAAGGCCTGTCGCTCCGCCTGCTGGATGGCCCCCACGCGGGTCGGGTGGTGCAGGCCCACAACGAAATGCTCGGCAAAATGGATCTGGATAAACGATTCGCCGTGGGCGACCACGCCCTGGTCGTGCTGTCCCTGGAAAATGGGGCCATCTCCCATGCCGTGGCCCAGGATTATTACCGCCTGGGCGTCGAAGGGGTTTTGTTTGGCCTCTTCTCCCTCGTGCTGCTTGTCTTTTCCGGCTGGACCGGCGCCAAGGCCCTTCTATCCTTTGTCTTTTCCGGCTACGTTATCTGGAAGCTGCTCGTTCCGGCATTTCTGCACGGCCATGACCCCATCCTCACCGCGCTCCTGCTGGTGACGCTGCTCGTGGGCGCGATCATCTTTCTGGTTGGAGGGCTGAGCCGACGCGCTCTGGCCGCATTTTTTGGCTCGCTTCTGGGAATCATCGCCACCTGCGCCCTGGCCCTGGCATTCAGCGGTCCATTCCGTCTACACGGGGCAGTGGTGCCGTTTTCGGAAACCCTTCTCTACAGTGGCTTCGCCCATCTGGACCTGACCCGAGTCTTTCTGGCCTCCATCTTCATCGCCTGTTCCGGGGCGGTCATGGATCTGGCCATGGACGTGGCCACCAGCCTGGAAGAAGTGCTGACCGCCAACCCCGACATGCATTTCGGCCAAGCCCTGGCATCGGGACTACGCGTGGGCCGGGTGGTGGTCGGCACCATGACGACAACCCTGCTTCTGGCCTATTCCGGCGGCTACATTTCCCTGCTCATGGTCTTCATGGCCCAAAATATACCCATGGCCAGTATTCTGAACATCAATCTTGTCGCGGCCGAAATCATGACCACCCTGGTCGGCAGCTTCGGGCTGGTACTGGTGGCTCCGTTCACGGCCCTGACCGGGGCCGTATTGCTCACCAGGCGTTCCATGACCACGCCCGACCATGGCCCAAGCCTCGCGCCCCTGGCCGCCAACGAATAATTTCAAGAGAATGGCTTTTGCGAAAACGCGGGCAATCACGTCCACCGTTGTCCGCCAAATCGGCCATGATGCGTCCCGTGACGAAAAAAATGCGACAAAAAAGGCCAATCGACATCCGCCGATTGGCCTTTTGATCTTGCACTGCGCCCAAATCAGGACTGACGCACTCCGGGCTCGTCATCCTGGCGTTTGAACGGGCGGCTCCCCCGACGCTTGACCGGCAGGATCAGGACCCGTTTCATGGGCCCCTCCCCCTTGCTCCGGGTTTGTACCCCGTGATCATCCTGCAGGGCCATGTGCACCACCCGCCGATGAAAGGAACTCAATGGCTTGGTGCTTTGCACTCTTCCGGATTTCTTGGCTTTTTGAGACAGAAACACGGCAATGCCCTGCAACTGCTCCTGCTGTTTTTGGCGGTAGTCCCCGGCATCAAGCTGAATTCTGGGGCTCCGGGGCCAGGCCTTGGAAACGATCCGGTTGGTGAGATATTGCAAGGCGGTGATCGTCTGGCCGTCCCGACCAATGATCAGGCCGGAATATTCATCGTCCTCGATATGGACAAGAATCGGGTCGCCACTGGTATCGACGCCAAAACGGATATCACCGCCAATGGGGCGTAACAGGGTGCCCACGATGGAACGAATGGTCTCCTCGAGCTTGGCCCGGTCCTCGGCGGATAAAACCATCGAAACGCGCGGTTCGTCTTCATCCTCGTCTTCAAAAGACGGCACGGTCTCCGCTGCGTCCTCGGACGCTTCTGGAAGCGGAACCTCGCTTTCCTCGACGTTCTCCACCACGGCCGTGTCCGCGGGGCGCCGTCGCGTGACCCGTATACAGGCTTTTTTCGCTCCAAGCCCAAAAATACCGGAAGAACCGCCACGGACAATATCAATTTCCAATGCGTCGCGCTGAACATCAAAAAACCGACAGGCATCCTCGATTGCCTGATCAACGGTCTTGGCCTGAAATTCACGATACGTGTTCATCCACTTCTCCTTGAACATGCAACAATGGCATCCCATCCTAGGCGGGACTGGGAGCAGCCCGACACGGGGCTGCCTTGGACTATTTCACTTTTCTGATCATCAACCACTGCTGCGCGATGGAGAGCACGTTATTGACCAACCAGTAAATCACGAGTCCGGCTGGAAAATTCAGGAAAAGAAAGGTGAAGATAACCGGCATGAACATCATGATCTTGGTCTGCATGGGATCACCGGCCGGCGGGGCCATGCGCTGCTGCAGAAACATGGTCGCGCCCATGACCAGGGGCGTGATATAGTAGGGATCCTTGGCCGACAAGTCCGCCAGCCAGACCAGATCGGTGCCGGGCAAATACGGGATAAAGGCCGCGTGACGCAGCTCGATGGCGCCCAGCAGGGCCTGATACAGGGCGAAAAACACGGGAATCTGCAGCAGCATGGGCACACAGCCGCCAGCCGGGTTGACCTTGTAGGTTTTGTACAACTGCATGATCTCGGCGTTCATCTTTTCGCGATCATCGGCGTGTTTTTCCCGGATCTTGGCCATCATGGGCTGCAGCTTCTTCATCTGTTCCATGGACTTGTAGCTCTTGTGCGACAGCGGCCAGAACAGAATCTTGATGATGACGGTCAGGATGATGATGGCCAGGCCATAGTTGCCGACGTAGCCATACAAAAACACGAGAAATTGGTTCAAGGGCTTGGCGATGACATCAAAAAAGCCATAGTTGATGCTGGCCCTCAAATTCTTGGGCATGGCCGCGAGAAACGCATCCGTCTTGGGTCCAAGATAATACGAACATGTCCGCAGCTGCGTCACGCCCGGATCGAGCAACAGCGGATCGGCAATGGTCATGCGATAGACATTGTCTTCAAGCTTGGCTCGCGCCGTCATGTCCGAGGAAGTCGGCACCAGAGCCATCAGAAAATAATTGCTTTCTATTCCGGCCCATTGGACAGGAGTCGGAGACTCCAGGCCCCGCTGCAAGTCCTTGCTGTCGTCTTCCTCGGTCAATTCATCCGCGGCCAGGTACGCGACCTTGGTCAAATTGTACTGATCCCCCTCGGCGCTAAGAGGCACGCTGGACACGGAAAAGGAGACGTTGCCCTGGATCTGGGCCGTCGAGGTGTTGGTGACCTTGACCTCTTCCTTGATCTCGTAGGATCCGCCGACAAAAGACAGATTGCGCACGATCTGGACCCCGGCCATGACGCCGGTCAGTTGCAGATTGCCGGTCTGTCCTTCGGCCAGATTCAAATCCCCGCCTTCGACCTTCCATTCTCCCTGGGCCCAGGTCGGGGTGGTATTCCAGATCAGGCCCAATGGCGCCTTGGTCAGGGACTGGGGCGTGACCAGATCTATATTCTTGGAATCCTTGGCAATGGTTTCCTTGAAGGACTTCAGCACAAAACTCTCCAGAACGCCGCCGGAGGTATTGATCACGGCCCGGTACAACGGCGTGTCCACCGTGACTTTTCCTCCGGTGACAGGAGTGAACTGGACTGTTTGGGGCTCGGCAGCGGCAGCCGGCTGCGTTTGAGCGGGGGCGGGGGAGACTGTTTGGTTCTGCCCGACCGTTGATTGGTTGCCTGTCTCCAGGGGGGTGATGGACGGAAAGAAATAATTCCAAGTCAGGAGAACCATCAGGGACAAAACGACCGCAAGGATGACACGTTTATTGTTATCCATTGAATTCAATCTCGCTTTGAAGTGTTGGGTGTGGGAACCGGATCATAACCACCAGCACACAGAGGGTGACAACGAAGCAGCCGTAGCAGCGCGAGGCCCAAGCCCCGGAAAACACCATGGGACATGACAGCCTGCCGCGCGTATTCGGAACAGGAAGGCGTGAAACGACAGCACGGAGAATAGAGCGGGGATATCAGATACTGATACAGGGAAATACAAAAAACCACTGCTTTGCGCATGCAAAGGACTCCGGTCACGGCAATAAAGGCGGATCGGCCAGGGCGGCAATTCTTTGCATCAGGGGATCAAGCTCGGATTGTACCCGAGCCAAATCAAGATCCTGCACGCGCAGACCCCGCTTGGGCACGACAACAATATCCGCCGAGATAGCGAGTTCATGCCGCCGAAGCCGGAAAAATTCCCGGATCAGCCGCTTGACTCGGTTACGACGCACGGAATTGCCGATTTTCTTGCTGACCGCCAGTCCAAGACGCCAGGACAGAGCATCGCCTTCCCGTGCGCGGACAAAGAGCACAAAACTCTTTGAAAAGAAACGACGGCCCCGGTCATAACAACACGTGAACTGGGGCCGCCTCGTCAATCGGTAAGAGGGGGGGAATGTTAAACGGCTAATCTCTTTCTTCCCTTGGCTCTTCTGCGGCGCAGGACGGCTTGGCCGTTCTTGGTTCGGGAACGGACCAAAAATCCGTAGGATCTTTTGCGTTTTGTGGTGCTCGGCTGATATGTTCTTTTGCTCATCTCGCGTCTCCTTCAAAAAAAGTAAATTGGGAAAATAGCCGCGAATCCTTGACTCGTCAAGAACTCAATCCAGGCTGATTCTGGACTTTTCCCGCGTCATCCTCCAAACTTGTAAAAACAAGGAGTGGTCATGTATTTCCACACCCCGGACTGGGAGATGTCCCTTTTTCGCTGGATAAACGACACTTGGCGCAACCCTGTCTTCGATTTGATCCTGCCAGCCCTGTCGGCCACGCCTTTTCTTTGGGCCCTCGCCATCGGCGCCGCGATCCTGGCCATTCATCGTGTCCAGGCCCCCCTGGCTCTGATTCTTGGTCTGAGCATGGTTGTCGGAGCCTCGGATCTGGCCTGCTCCTTCATCAAGGATGGCAGCCAACGCCAACGACCCTACCATTATCTGTCCAGCACGTGGTATCTCGACGGCGATACCTGGAAACAGCGGCCCGTGGAATTCATGCCCAGCACCAGCAGCAGATCGTCCTATCCGTCGGCCCACGCCGCCAATTCGGTCGCGGCGGTCTGGATCTTCCGCGCGGTCTACCGCTTCAAGGCCATCTGGTTCGTGCCCCTGCTGATCGGTCTGTCCCGCGTCTACCTGGGCAAACACTTTCCCATGGATATCGTCGCGGGCGGGCTGATTGGCCTGGCCGTGGCTGTCGCGCTTCAACCCATCTGGCTGACGTTTTTCAACCGGGTCCGCTCCCGATGGATCAGATACAGGTTGCGAAGATAGATAAGAGACCCGGTGGATTGCCCGATCGTGAACACAATATCCCGCCGCAACACCGCGTAAACCAACAGACAAACACTGCCCAGCAAACTGAAATACCAAAAGCTGACGGGGATTATGCTCTTTTTATTCCGCTCGGACACGAGCCATTGCCAAAAAAAACGCATGAAAAAAAAGCCCTGACCCAGAAAACCAATGGCCAAAAGCCACCACTGGGATGAAGTCTCCATAAATTTCCCAAGACCAACCGGCCTCATTTGATATTGGTTTCCGCGACCCGAAAGGAGATATGCCGTTTTTGCATCCAGCGGACCGCCAGCAGATCATAGGCGGCGGACCAAGCCCGGTCCCAAATCCCATACTTGGAGACACCATTGCGCCTCGGCCGATGATTGACCCGCTGCTCGACGACAACAGCCCCCTCGAGCTTCATCAGGGTTGGCAAAAAACGGTGCATGCCCGTGAACATGGGCACCATCCGAGCCATGTCCGCGCGCATGACCTTCAAGGAACATCCCGTGTCCCGAACCGTCTCGCGGCTGATGCCGTTGCGGACCCAATTGGCGAAACGGGATGCACAGCGTTTGACGCGGCTATCCTGGCGCTTGGCACGCCACCCAATGACCATGTCAGCCCCCCGGACATATGCGTCGAGCATGGCCGGGATATCCGCTGGGTCGTTTTGCAGATCCGCGTCCATGGTCACCAGGACATTCCCCGTCGCGAAACGAAACCCAGCGGAAAAAGCGGCCGTTTGTCCACAATTATGTTCGAAGGCGACATATCGAACCCGCCCGTCATTTTCCGCGAGATGGCGGATTACATCCAGGCCGCGATCCGAACTGCCGTCGTCGATAAACACAAATTCCCACGGCCACGCTTGGCTGGCCATGGCCCGAGACACCTCCCGATACAGATCCAGCAAATTTTCCTGTTCATTATATACTGGAATTATTATCGAAATTTTGGAAATACAATTTTTCATATGAAAAAGCGAATATAATGTTTGACAGCCCTTGTAAACCTGCATAGATGTCTTTTCTCACATGACGCGGGGTGGAGCAGCATGGTAGCTCGTCGGGCTCATAACCCGAAGGTCGTAGGTTCAAATCCTGCCCCCGCTACCAACGACGACAAGGGCTTGGAGTAATCCAAGTCCTTTTTCTTTGCTCGACGCCAAAAAAAATCCATGGAAAAACACATCGAAATCACGATCCAACATGCCCAAATTGGCAAATTCATGAGCCAAAAAGCCTTTGATGACTGGGAGTTCCGGGTCAAGGCCTTGGAAATCGCGCTCCGCATGAACCCCGGTCTTCTCGACGGGTTTGAAGAGGACGGAGCCCCGTTCGTCATGTACTGATCTACCTGGGCCGAGCCAACTCGCCCAATTTATGCTGGATGGACTTGAAGAGGACTTCCGTGTCCATCACGACGCCATTCTTGGCTTTTGCCTCCAACTCCCTGGCCAGTTCCGCGATGTCGTCGAGTCCCATGTTGTATAAGGTCCCCTTCAACATGTGCCCAACCTCCCTGGCCTCGGCCAGATCATGACCGATAATGGCCCTCTCCAGCCGCCCCAGGGAGTCCAGAACCGTATCGCGGCCAATCTCGAAAAGTTCGCCCACATCATCCAACCCCAGACCATACACACGACACAAATGGCTTTTAACGCGATGTTCCATGTCCAATGCCCATGATTTAAAGGATGAGGAATATGTGTCCCCTGGACCGGGAGCACTCCTCCTGCTCTAGGGGGGCCCGGCCGGACTGGCAAGGGGCCAGGCCCCAGCGTGGGAAAAACCCGCCATTCCAGACTGTCCGCCGCGCTTCAGGTCGCTTGCCGCGTGGCTGTCTGGCGGTATGCGGCCTGATCCGGAAAAATATGGCTTTCCCGCCATGCATGGTTGACCCGACCCAGCTTGTATCCTTAGTAAAGCCACAGAAACTTCCACAAGGAGCTGCGCATGGATCCAGCACTGGCAAAACCCTTCATCAAGGCAACCAAGGATGTCCTGTCCGCCATGGCTTCACTGGAAGTCGTGGCCGGAACGCCCTATGTCAAAAAAAATAACGTGGCCACGGGCGACGTTTCGGCGGTCATCGGCATCACTGGCGACAAAAATGGTACCTTTTCCATTTCCTTTGATCGCAAGACCGCCGTTCACATTGTCAAGCAAATGCTCGGCGATGCCATCGAGGACATCCTGCGCGACGTGCAGGACGCCGTCGGCGAAATCACCAACATGATTTCCGGCCAAGCCCGTGTTGGACTGGTCGAATACGGCCTCAAACTGCAAGGCTCGACCCCGTCGGTCATCATGGGTGACAACCACACCATCGCCCACATGACCTCGACTCTCGCCATGGCCATTCCCTTTTCCTGCGAGGCCGGCTCCTTCACCCTTGAATTCTGCTTCGACTAGGCCACGAATGAGCGTGGACATCAATGCCCAGGTCACAAACCTGCTGCTGGAAGCCAGTACGGGTGGCCCCGGCGCCTCGGCCACGGAATTCGACATCCTGGAAATGCCACTCGAAGGCGTGGCCGCTTTTTGGCTTTCGGTCAAAAAAACCATGGAAGCCAAGAAAGTTTCGGATAACTTCCTGGTCGAGGAAGCCCGGCACACCAAGGAACCCTACATCAGATTTCTGCTGGAATTGGCCGCCTCATCGCTGCCACCCGATCGCTGCGAGCATTTGGCGCATGTTCGAAAAAACAATATCCTCTCTGAATTACAACGAAAATACGTTCTCATGGCCATTGGACTCCTGGGTATTGTGTCCAACGAAAATCCGCAAAAGGTCATGATCCGCTTTCTTTCCAAATTTCACATCGCGCCTATTTTTGAAAAGCAGGTCTTTGACGTGGCCCAGGTCATGCTCAAAAATCTGGACAACGCGGATCTGAACAAGGCCAAGTTTCTCAACATCGATCACAAGCTCAAAATCGAGGCCCTGCTCATCACCCTGATCTTTTATTGCATGCTGGCGCGGCGGGGTGGCCCCCAGGCCCTGCTGAAGTACGAGGACTATATCACCTCCGCGTATTTCAAGGATGGGCTGCATCTAATCTGCGACGGCTTCGACTATGACTTTGTCAAATACCGCCTGAACCTCGTCAAAAAAGAAATCTTGACCGACACGGAAATGAAGATGGACCTGTCCATGAGCATGATGTCCGCGCTGAAATCACAGGTCCCGTTCAGCGATCTCTATCTCGTGGCCAAGGCGTACTTGCCCTGACACCTACTTTTCCACTTGCGCCAAGCAAAAGGCCGCCCCCCTCAAGGGGGGGGCGGCCTTTTGCTTGGTAGTCGCAACCAAGCCTATTCCTGGGCTTTTTTCTTCTTTTCCGGCCCCTTTGTTTGGAGCAACTGATTATTTTCTTTCATCTTCGCGGGTTTGCGATAATTCTTGTCCATGAACAGACAATGTGTCGGACAATGATCTACACAAATTCCACAATAAATGCATGCATACGGATCAACTTCCCACGTTTTTGCATCCTTATTAACCGTGATGCACTGTGATGGGCATTTTTTAGCACACATTCCGCACATAATGCACTCTTCAATTTTTATGTCCAAATTTCCACGAACGTTATCGTAAGGCTCCCGAACAACATAAGGATAAAGTCGTGTATGCGATTTTGACAAAAAATTCTTGATAATTGTTGAAGTCATATCAAGCATTAAAGGCCTCCTTAACGTTCAGTGCAGCTGATGCACGGGTCAATAGACAATGCAATGACCGGAACATCGGCCATTTCACTTCCAGGAAGCATAGCCAGAAGAGGCGGTACGTTGGCAAACGTGGGAGTTCTGATACGGACACGGTCAAGATATTTCTTCCCCGTCCCTTTAACATAATACAACACTTCTCCGCGTGGCTGCTCGGCGCGGCAGACAATCTCGCCCTCGGGTTTTCCCTTGACCTTGGTTTCGATTTCCCCTCCAGGAAGCTTCGCAATCAGCTGGCGGATCAAATCGATGGACTGGTACAATTCCCGGAAACGGACCATTGTCCGAGCCCAGCTATCGCCTTCTTTTTCAATCACGGGCTCGAAATCCAAATCCTTGTACGCGCCATACCGAATCAGACGCACATCCTGGGCCACGCCAGAACCGCGCAAGGTAGGACCGGCCGCACCAAGGTCATAGGCCTGCTGATAGGTCAGCACGCCAACCCCGACCGTACGCTTTCTGACGGTATAATCGTTGGTCAAAACAGGCTTGATTTTATCGAGTTCCTGCTCCAGTTCGTTCACGACCTGAAGAATCCATCTCGTTTGATCCGGACTCAAATCACGACGCACTCCACCGATTTTATTAACAGAAATGATAACACGATTTCCGGCCGTGGCCTCCATGACGTCCATGACACGCTCGCGAAGACGCCAGACATGCATGAAAAGACTTTCCATGCCAAATGCGTCGGCCAGCAAACCAAACCACAGCATATGGGAATGCATACGGTGCAATTCAGACCAAATCAGTCGCAGATAGTCAGCACGTTTGGGAACCTCAACACCCATCAAACCTTCGATGCACATGCAATATGTGTGTGCGTGAATACAACTGCAAATACCGCAAACACGCTCAACAACCTGAATCATCTGATCCATGTCCTTGATGGAAGCCAATGTTTCCAATCCACGATGAATATATCCCAATGTCGGCAATGCTTCCTTGACGATTTCATTTTCAAGAACAAGCTTCAAATGTAAAGGTTCCGGCAAAACAGGATGCTGCGGTCCAAAAGGTACGATTGTCGACATTATTATGCACCCTCCCCGGCAGTTTCATTCTTGCTGACAGTCACCTTGCAGAAAGGAAATTTCTTAACCTCGTCTTCAAGGTAGAGATGACCGCCAAAATCCAGAGCCATGCCCTCGAAATTGACGCCGAAGTGATCCTTGCTTTCATTTTCAATCAAAAATGCGGCAAGAAAAATTCCGGATATGCTCGGAGCTGTATCATTCTTCAGCAACGTGATTCGTAAATGCTTCAACTGCATGTTCAGCTCAAAATGATAAAGCAGATCAAAGCTATCGCCCAGGTCCACGCAACTCATGGTCACGAAGCGATATCCTTTGTTCTTCAGCGTCTGGACTTCCTCCAAAAGCTGATTCTTGGCGATGTTTTTTGTCTCGAATGCCATACTTACCCCACTACCTGACGATCCTGACGATTTTCATAAAATTCCCTGGCCTTTTTCAGGTCCGCAACCAAGGGTTCCGTCTCTTTATCGGGCTGACGTTCCTTTAATTTTTCCAGGGCCAGGACCACACCGTCGATGATGGCCTCAGGCTTGGCCGGACATCCGGGAACATAAACATCCACGGGAATAATCTTGTCCACGCCGCCCAGCACATTGTAGGACTCGCGGAAAACACCCCCCGTTGCGCCGCATGCGCCAACGGCGACTACGGCTCTGGGTTCCGGCATCTGATCGTAGATATTTTTGAGCACTTTGGCATTGCGCGGATTAACCGTTCCGGAAACCACAAGCACGTCAGCGTGCTTGGGATTACCAATGTTCAAAATACCAAACCGTTCCACGTCATAAACAGGGGTGAGGCAAGCCAGAATTTCAATGTCGCAGCCATTGCAGCTTCCACAATCGAAGTGGAGGAGCCAGGGCGACTTCATTCTGGATGTGTGCAAGAGATCTTTGATAAAGCCCATATCTGAACTCCATTAATTGCTTAGAAAGACTTGGCGTACAGAAGCGCCATATTGAAGAAGGACAGGCTGATTCCAACCGCCCACACATAGGTCAACATCCATCTCCAGGTCATTCTGGGCGTCACGTTATCAATAAGGATCTCGGCCATGTAGGTTATCGCCAACAGCACGACCATACCGATCAGGCTGGTGCTCCAGAACAGGCTGCATATCGCCAGGATGAGCACGATGTCGTACCAATGGGCGATTTCCAGAATGGCCAGATACGGGCCGGAATACTCCGTCAACACGCCCCGGACGAGTTCCTGGTGCGCGTGGTGGCTGGCCGAGATGTCAAACGGCGACTTGCGCAATTTGATGGTCAAAGCAAAGGTCAGCACCAGATACAGCAACGGCAAAAGCAGAAAGATGGGGCGATCATAGGCCAGGATCGCGTCGATCTTGAAGCTGCCGGTGACAAAATAAATACCAACGAAGACAATAACCAAGAGCGGTTCATACGTCAGCATCTGGATCAGCTCGCGCTGGGCGCCAAGCTGGGAATACGGCGAAGGCACGGACAAGGCACCCACAACCATAAACACCGCGCCGATGGTCATGACAAAGAAAATCATGAGCAAATCCGCCTGCATGGCAAAAAGAGCCACGCAGAGAATGGACGCGATCAGATAGATGTGCACACAAAAAATCTGCCAATTATTCACGATGAAACGTTCTTTACCGAGCAGTTTGATGACATCATAGAAGGGCTGCAAAATAGGCGGACCGAAGCGACCCTGGCACCATGCCGTCAAACGACGGTCGATACCGGCCAGCAGGCCGCCAAGAATGGGGCTCAAGACAATTGCCAGAATGACATACAGAATCGTTTTGGCTTCCATTACAGCACCCCCGCCAGCAGAATGGTCAAAATTCCAACCGCGACCAAATTGATCCAGCCGGAAATGCGACCTTCTCCAATCAAGTTTTCCATATAATAATTTGCGGTCTTAAACTCCGCCCAAAGCCCAAGAGGTCCCTTAAAACCCAAATGACGGCTATCCGTCGGATCCTGCAAACCGCAGACATACGGCGTCGAATAGGCCCGCTTGCTGACTTTTTTGGAAGACGAGGCCCGCGCGGCCCAAATCACACCCAAAGTCAGGGCAACAAAAATCGGGTACAAAGCGAACATTCCGATATTGTTTGAAATCACACCTTGAGCGGCCACATAGAGGTCTGTGGAGTAAAACCTCTCCAAAACCGGCAGCACCATGGACGTATACAGGCCAGGAGCAACAAAGCTGATAACAATGGCTGCAATGGCCAAAAAAACCAGGGGCACGCGAATCAGGATCGCCTGCGTCTCAGCTTCCAGATCCACTTCCTGGACCGTGGAAGTCATGAGCAAGCCGAGCCAACGACCCCAGAACACCATGGTCAGGGCCGAGCCAACGGCCAGCATGATGACGACCAACGGCAGGGCAACCGCGGCTTCAACAGCCATCCACTTGGACAAAAGAGCGCCGAAAGGCGGCAGAAACATGGTCACGATGCCGACCACGGCGATCAGGGCCGTCTTGGGCATGACCGTGATCAGACCGCGCATATCCTCGATATCCCGGCTGCCGATTTTCTGCTCAATGGTCCCGACGCACAGGAACATAAGACCTTTGGAGATAGCATGAAAAACAATCAGCAGGATGGCGGCGGACATGGCTGCGGGAGTGTTGATGCCCGCGCAGGCCACGATCATACCCAGGTTGCTGATGGTGGAATACGCCAGAATTTTTTTGCCGTTACTCTGGGACAAGGCCAGAACAGCCGTGGCCAGAAAGGTAAAGGCGCCAAAAAGAGCGACGTAATTGCTGAACGCCGTGCCGGTATAAGCCGGAGCCAAACGGATGACCAGATATACGCCCGCCTTGACCATGGTGCTCGAGTGAAGCAGGGCCGAAACCGGCGTCGGCGCGACCATGGCACCGCACAGCCAACTCTGGAA
>RZYB01000046.1 GCA_009930495.1 Deltaproteobacteria bacterium | reverse complement strand
TGCCCGTCATTCCGCGTCTGCGTCTGACGGACAAGGGCGTGGTCGATGTGGACGCGTTCGCGGTGGTGCCCCTGGCCGAGGCGTAAACGTCAGCCGAGCGAGCCGCGCACGACGCGAACGCTGGTCAGGACGTCATTGGCCAGCCCCGGATCGAGCAGGAGTTTCTGGGCTTCGCGCTTGGACAAAATTTCCTGATAGCTGGGTTCGAGTTGTTCCAGGTGTTCCGGATTGGCGTTTGGATTTCCGTCCGGGGTGATGAGCTTGGCGATCTGGTTGGCCAGAAAAAGAATGGTCATGCTTTTGGCTTGTTCCGCGTTGCACTGTAATTGCTGCACGGGAAGAATCGATGGCTGGTGATGGTTTTCGATCAGAAAAAGCAGTTGTTCCGGAAAGCGGCCATTTTCGGCGATGATTTTTCCGGCATAGAGATGCGTGGCCGCGAGCAAGGCATGCTCCTCACGGATGGTCGGGGGGTAGTCCTGCCAGGTTTCGGGAAGCATGAGGGACAGGACGAGCTTGCCGACGTCGTGCATGAGGCCGGCGGTGTACATGGTGCCGCTGTCCAGGCCGCGTTGGGTCTTGGCCATGTGCGAGGCCAGGATGGCCGTGGTGTTCATGTGTTGCCAGATGTGCATGAACATGCGGCGCTGCCGGGCGCTGGTGTAGAGTTTTTGCGGAAGAAGCCCAAGGGAAATGAGGTTTTTGAGATTGTTCACGCCCAGAATCGTCACCGCCGTGTGCACGGATTTGACCCCGCTGGCCAGATAGAAGAGAGGGGAGTTGACTGTTTTGAGAACACGCGCGGTCAGGACGGGGTCGTGCGTGACGAGGTCGCCGATTTCTTTCAGACTGGTGTTTGGATTGTCCAAGGCCGCCAGGGAAGAATGGAGCGACCCTATTTTTTCAAAAGAGTGCATGAGGGAAAGAACATGGGCGGCGGCGATCGCGGACGGTTTTTCAAGGGCCCGGTGGGATTGCCGGATGGCCGAGGACGGTTGGCCGGCGTAGATGTGCTCCAGGGCGGGTAAAAGAAATGGCTCCCAGTCCGGGGAGAGGTGGCCCTGATCGGGTGCGGTCCGCCGCGAGGTGGTCTCCCTCGGCTTTGGCTGGGATGTGATTTCGTGTCCGTGGCAATACAGGGAGGCAACCAGCCCCAACGCGCCCAATGCCACGGCACCAAGAAAGAAGAGCATGCCGACTCCTGGAAAATATGATTTTAGAATCGATTTTATGGACCATGTGGGCTATGCGCAATACTTTTCACGCCATGCATACGCTGGGCTGGTTTTCTGACTTGCGGTTAAAACCCGCCTGTCTTTTTTTCAAAACTCGGCCCATCGCGGGCGTATTCACGATTCCCGCCTTTGTTGCGCGAGGATGTTCCTCCGCGATATGTTCTTTAACCCCATGAGAGGAAAGTCATGAATCAAGAAGCCTTCAAGGCCTCGGTTCTGCTTGAGGCGCTCCCGTATATTCGCGAATTTTATGGACAGACGGTGGTTATCAAATATGGCGGTCACGCCATGAAGGATGAAGCCTTGCGCCGTGGGTTTGCCCTGAACATTCAGTTGTTGCGATACATCGGCGTCAATCCGGTCATCGTGCATGGCGGCGGGCCGCAGATCGGCAACATGCTCAAGCAACTCGGCATCACGTCGGAATTTCGTCAGGGACTGCGCGTGACCGACGACGCGACCATGGATGTGGTTGAAATGGTCCTGGTGGGCAAGGTCAATAAGGAAATCGTCAACCTAATCAACGTCCAGGGCGGCAAGGCCGTGGGCCTGTCCGGCAAGGACGGCCGTTTGATCCGCGCCCAGAAATTGGAAATGGCCGTGGAGCGCGCCGACGCCGCGCCCGAGATCATTGATCTGGGCAAGGTCGGCGAAGTCGTGGCCGTGGACACCAAGCTCATCGACTCCCTGCAAGGCGCGGGGTTTGTGCCGGTCATCGCGCCCGTGGGCGTGGACGACGAGGGCAATACGTACAACATCAACGCCGATTCCGTGGCCAGCGCCGTGGCCGTGGCCGTGGGCGCCAAGAAGCTTATCCTGCTCACGGACGTGCCCGGAGTCCTGGACAAGGAAGGCGGGCTCATTTCCTCCATGACCCTGCACCAGGCCGTGCACGCCCTGGAACAGGGCGTGGTCACGGGCGGCATGATTCCCAAGATCAAGTGTTGCCTGGAGGCCGTGGACGGAGGCGTGGGCAAGGCCCATATCCTCGATGGCCGGGTGGAGAATGTGATTTTGCTGGAAATGTTCACCCAGGGCGGCGTGGGTTCGGAAATCACCAGCAAGTGAGACCCGGGCAGCATGGGGTGGATCTGGAAAAGGGCCACCCCATGCCGAGATGGTTTTGGCTATTTTCCCAGCGTGCCCATGATGCCGCGCACGGCGGCGGGAAGGTCGGCGGGCAGGACCACGATCTTGGAATTGTTGCCCTCGGCGAGTTTGCGCATGGCGTCGACATAGCGCTGCCCCAGGAGAAAAACCAAGGGGAGCTCCCCTTCCTTGGCCGCCACGGCCACCTTTTCGATGGCGGCCCGGTCGGCCTCGGCCAGAACGACCTTGGCCTGGGCGTCGCGCTTGGAGGCTTCGAGACGACCATCGGCCTGGAGAATAGCCGCAGATTTTTCTCCCTCGGCGCGGGTGACCGTGGCCCGGCGGGCACGTTCGGCGGCGGCCTGCTCCTCCATGGCCCGCTGCATGGTCTCGGAGGGGTTGATGTCCTGGATTTCCACGGTTTTGAGCATGATGCCCCAATCCGAAATGTCGTCGGAGATGGCTTCCTTGAGTTTGGACTTGATCATGTCGCGGGAGGACAGGGCGTCGTCCAGATCCATTTCGCCGACAATGGATCTGAGGGAGGTTTGGACCAGGGTTTGGATGGCGATACGGTAATCCTCGACGCCATAGACCGCCTTTTCCGGCGAGACGATGTTGATGTAGGCCACGGCGTTGGTGATGATGACCGCGTTGTCGCGGGTGATGACGTCCTGGGAAGGGATGTCCAGGACAATGTCCTTGGTGGTCACCTTGTAGGCCACGGTGTCCATGTAGGGGATGATGATGTTCAGGCCGGGGCTCAGGGTGGTGTGGTATTTGCCCAGGCGTTGCACCACGAATTTATACCCTTGGGGTACCAGTCGCACGCCCATGGAAATAGTGACGATGACCAGGAAAAGCAGGAAAATGACGACGGTGAGTCCTGGGGTGAACATGGTTTTCTCCTTGCGATCTATTTGTTGGGTTTTGGAGCGACGACCAAAGTGTTGCCGGAAACATCCCGGATTTGCACGCGATCTCCAATGTGGACCGGCTCGTCGCAGATGAAGGACCATTCGTCCGAACCGAGCAGGGGCTTGGAAAAACGCACCATGCCGCGCAGTTCTCCGTTCGGGGCGCGGATGACCTGTCCGGTCTCGCCCAGCAGGGCCTCCCGCGACATGCCGGCCCGGGTTTTGTCCACCATGCGCGGTTTCATGACCACGAACCAAAAGGCGGTGAGCAGGGCCGAAAACAAGGCCCAGAGCAAAAGCTGCGCGGTCAGGGTCAGGCCGGGCAGAATCCAGAGCAACCCGCCCACCAAGGCCGCGCCAAGGCCGAACCAGAAAATGGTGAAGCTGGGGATGAAGACCTCGGCGATGATCAGGACCATGCCGAATACCAACCAATGCCAATACTGTGGGCCCATGAAAACTCCTTGGAGCGCGTTTGTGCCGTTTGTGCCGTTTTGGAAGCACTATCAGCGTCTTGACCGGTTATCCAGCGCCAGCTTTTTTGCCTTTCCTGGTGCTGGTGTCATCCCGCGGGTAGGCGCTTGGTGACGGATTGGTTTTCGGCGTATATCATGCCCATGAAGTAGGGAATAGAACGAGGCGTGATACAAGGAAAAATTCGCGCATTATGGCCACGACCGGCTCAAAGTGATTGGCCACGCCGCGCTAAAAACTGGTAACAAGCGGTCTTTGTTGCAAAATTACGCAGCTGGTGTAGGTTGTAATCAGACCATGCAGTGTGTAGTGCGAGACATCGAGATTTTCACAGGAGACACCATTTATGTCCGAAATACAGCAAGAAGGGAACGCGATTATTGTCAGGCCGGGCCAGGATATCGTTTCGACCATGGTGCCGGGGTTCAAGCAGGAACTGGCGGACGTGTTGGCCAGGGAACCTCGCGAGATTCGTCTGGACATGGCCGGCGTGGAGATGATGGATTCGATTGGCATCGGTTTGCTCATCGCCATCCACAACTCGATGCGCAAGAACGGGGGCAAGCTCGTGGTATTGAATTCCACCGACAATATATCCAAGCTGTTCCGATCCATGCGCCTTGACCAGCATTTTCAAATGAGCGAATGATTCGAAGGGTTTTTCGTCTCTGAATTGCAACCTACATGGAGTGTGCGAAATGATGATGGATGACGAAACTCTCCAAATGTACGTGGAGGAAGCCTCGGAACATCTCGGAGATATCGAAAACGACCTGCTCACGATTGAACAGGCTGGCGCCGACATTGACGAAGAGCTGGTGAACAAGGTTTTTCGCGCCGCGCATTCCATCAAGGGTGGAGCCGGATTTCTGGGCCTGACCAAGATCAAGGATTTGGGGCACAAGATCGAGAATGTTCTGGACATGATCCGTAACCGGGAATTGGTTCCGGAGCCGGAGGTGGTCAACATCGTCCTGCTGGCCTTCGACAAGCTGCGCGACATGATCCTCAACGTGGCCGAGAGCAACGACGCGTTTATCGACGACCATATCACGGCGCTGACCGGGGTCACCTCGGCCAACCTGCGCCCGGCGGAAAAAAGCTCCGTGGATCGCACGGTGGACATCCGGACCACAAGCGGACGGACCGTGTTCACGGTCCCGGAATTTGATCTGCTCCAAAACCGCAAGGGCGGGAAAAACTTGTACCTCCTGGAGTTCGATCTCATCCACGATGTCCACGGCAAGAACAAGAATCCGCTCGAACTGCTCAGGAACATGGAAGCCAGCGGCGTGGTGCTTGATTTGAAAGTGGACATGGACGCCGTGGGCACTCTCGAGGACGGGATTTTTTCCAACCGCATTCCGTTTTTCGTGTTGTTTGGGTCCATCATCGAAGAGGACATCATGCCGGCCCTCATCGATCTGGACAGCGAGTTCATCACGCCATTGCGGATCGACCCTCCCACGGCCATCGATGTCGAGGACGCTCCTGATTTCGCCCGGGAACTCCTGGCCTCGACGCCGGAGGCTCCGAACGAGGATCGTACCGACGCCTTGGTGTCCGAGCTTTTGAGCGGCGTGGCCATGACCGCGACCGAAACGCCGCCGGCCGGGGATGCAAACGTTGGGCGTTCCGAGCCCATTGCCGCCTCGGGGTCCAAGCCGGAGCCGACGCCGGAACCCCGGCCCAAGGCGGTCACGCCCCGGAAATCCGAGCCCGGGGACGACGACGTTTCGCCCAAGGTCGAAACCAAGGCGGCCAAGACGAGTCTGTCCCAGCCCGAAACCCTGCGCGTCCATGTCAGTTTGCTGGAAGATTTGATGAATCTGGCCGGCGAGCTGGTATTGAGCCGCAACCAGCTCATGCAGGCCATTTCCTCCAATGCCATCCATCAAATCGAGGTCGCGGGCCAGCGGATCGATCTGGTCACTTCGGAATTGCAGGAAACGATCATGCTCACCCGCATGCAGACAGTGGGCAATATTTTCAATAAATTTCCTCGTGTGGTCCGGGATTTGGCGCGGAATTTGGGCAAGGAAATCGATCTGCAACTGGAAGGCAACGATGTCGAGCTGGACAAGACCATCATCGAGGGGCTGGGCGACCCCCTGACCCATCTGGTGCGCAACTCGGCCGATCACGGCATCGAATTGCCGGATGTGCGTGCCGCCGCTGGCAAGCCCTCGACCGGCACCATCATTCTCAAGGCCTACCATGAAGCCGGTCAGGTCATCATCGAGATCGTCGACGACGGTCAGGGACTGAATACGGACAAAATCGTGGACAAGGCCC
This sequence comes from Deltaproteobacteria bacterium, assembly GCA_009930495.1. Lineage (NCBI taxonomy): Bacteria > Pseudomonadati > Myxococcota > Myxococcia > Deltaproteobacteria bacterium. The sequence goes on along the minus strand of RZYB01000046.1, from coordinate 11,123 downwards.
TGTCCAAGGGGCTCATCACCCAGGACCAAGCCAAGGGCATGACCGACAAGGATCGGGCCAATCTGATTTTTCTGCCAGGCCTGTCCACCGCCGACAAGGTGACCGACGTTTCCGGACGCGGCGTGGGCATGGACGTGGTCAAGTCCAATCTGGACCAGCTTGGCGGTCAGGTCGACATTGAAACCGCCCGTGGCAAGGGCACGACCATCCGTATCAAGCTGCCCCTGACCCTGGCCATCATTCCGAGTTTGCTTGTTTCCGTGAGCGAGGAGCGTTTCGCCATTCCCCAGGTCAACGTGGACGAATTGTTGCGCATTCCCGTGGCGCAGATTCGGGAGCGGCTTGAAATGGTCGGGGACGCCGAAGTGCTGCTGCTGCGTGGCGAATTGATTCCGCTGGTGTACCTGACCAAGGTCTTGGGGCTGGGCGTCGAGTCCGGATCGACGTCGGAATTGGTATCCAGGTATCTGCGCGAGGACATTGCCTCCGACCAGATCGAGGGAGGCTTGGCGGATGTGAATCTGGTCGTGGTTTCCGCCGGCCAGTTCAGGTATGGCCTAGTGGTGGATCAGTTGCATGATTCGGTGGAGATCGTGGTCAAGCCCCTGGGCCGGCATTTCAAGGATTGCCAGGGCTATGCCGGGGCGACCATCATGGGCGACGGGCATGTGGCCCTCATCCTTGACGTTGCCGGGTTGGGGCGGTTGGGCGACTTGAGCGCCACCGCGACGCGGGAACGCGCGGTCCAGGTGCCCAAGGATGCCGAGACCACGGCTACCCAGGACAAGCATTCCTTGTTCATGTTCCGGAACACCCCGCACGAGCATTGCGCCGTGCCCCTTGATCTGGTGGCGCGGGTCGAACTCATCGACGCCCAGGAGATCGAGGAAGTCGGTGGCCGGCGGGTCATCAAATACCGGGGCGGAACCCTGCCCGTTTTTTCCCTGGATCAGGCCACCAACGTCGCCATGCTCGAATTGACCGGCGAGCTGGTTGTCATTGTCTTTGTCATGGCCGGACACGAGATCGGCCTGCTGGCCACTCCGCCCGTGGACGCGGTGGAAGTGCGGGTGTCCATCGACACCTTCACCCTGAAGCAGCCGGGCATTTCGGGTTCGGCGGTCATCAATGGGAGCACCACGCTGATCGTGGATATATTCGAGCTGATCGAAACCGTGCAGCCGGAATGGTTCGCCACCCGTGGCGGCATTGAAATTCCCGATGACGCCGGTGATGTGGGCGTGCCGCATCTGCTTCTGGTCGAGGATTCGGATTTTTTCCGCAATCAGGTCAAGAAATTCATCGAGGATGACGGGTACACGGTGGAAGTCGCCGCCGACGGTGTCCTGGCCTGGGAGATGCTCGACGCCGATCCGGACCGCTTCGACCTGATCGTGACCGACATCGAAATGCCCAACATGGATGGCTTCGAGCTGTCCCGGCTTGTGCGTCAGGATGGACGTTTCGTGCATACACCCATCGTGGCCCTGACCTCCCTGGCCGGGGACGAGGACGTGGCCAAGGGCAAGGCAGTGGGGATCGACGAGTACCAGATCAAGCTGGATAAGGAACGTCTGCTGCAAACCATTTACGACTGTCTGCAACGCTACGCGAGCTAGGGGAGAATGCGATGAAGCCAAACGCCACGGATAAAAAAGGCCCTGTGCAGCTGTCGTGTTTTTTTGTTGGATCGGCACTGTGCGGAATCGACATCAATGTCATCCAGGAAATGAACAAGCAGATGGAGATGACCAAGGTTCCCCAGGCCCCGGAATATGTTCTTGGGATCATGAACCTGCGCGGCCGGATCGTGACCATCATCGATCTGGGACGAAAATTGGGCCTGGCGCCGTCGAAAATGACCGAAAACAGCCGTATTATCATTGTCAATTCCAGGGATGAAAACATTGGATTGCTGGTGGACAGGATCACGGACGTGGTCACGGCCAAGTGGGAAGAGGTGGAGCCCACGCCATCCAATATCAAGGGCGTCAAGGGCAAGTATTTCCAGGGTGTGTTCAAGGCGGCCAAGGATTTGGTCGCCATCCTCGATGTCGAGGAAGTGCTGGCCGACGATTCCCTGTAGTCAGGGGCGCTGGCCCGAGCGCCACGGGTTGGCCCCGACTGCCGTGGCAAAACCGGGAGCGAGGGGCCGACTTGCCGCATTGGTGGCTATTGTCGCTCGGCGTGGGTCTGGCGGGAGAGCGGCAAGGCCGACGGGATCGTTTTTGAAACTCGCGCCGCGTTGATTGAAATAGGCGCAAGCCGTCGCGTCCAGGTTACGCGGCGTTTGGAGAACAGATGAATCTTCGTGTTTTGGTTGTCGATGACACGATCATGTACCGCAAGGTCGTGGGGGACATTTTAGCCGCCATCCCCGGAGTGGATGTCGTGGGCACGGCCAACAATGGCAAGATAGCCTTGAGTCGGATGGCCACGCTGAAACCGGATTTGATCACCCTGGACGTCGAAATGCCCATCATGAACGGGTTGGAGACACTGGAGGCGATGCAGAAGGAGTACCCCGACATCGGTGTGATCATGTTGTCCACATTGACCAAGCGCGGCAGCGACATCACCATGAAGGCGTTGGAGCTGGGGGCCTTTGATTTTATCGCCAAGCCGGACGCGGAGGCCAAACAGGAAAACGTGCAGTACCTGCGGAATGCGCTTTTGCCCAGGATCAAGGCCTTCGAAAAGCGGTTGGAGCTCAAGACCCTGTTGCGCCAACGCTCGCGGGTGGCCGCGACCGCGCCGCCCGTGAAGCCCGCTCCGGCCATCGCGCCGTCCCGCCGGACCGGCAAGTCCAAGGCCGTGGCCATTGGAATTTCCACGGGCGGTCCCAATGCCCTGGCCACCATGCTGCCCAAACTGCCCAGGCTTGGGGTGCCCATCTTCGTGGTTCAACACATGCCGCCGTTGTTCACGAAATCCTTGGCCGAGAGCCTCAACGCCAAGTGCCAGTACGAGGTCTGTGAAGCCGAACACAACGAAGCGGTGCTGCCCGATGTGATTTACATCGCGCCCGGCGGCAAGCAGATGAAGGTTGCGTCCGGAGTGGGCGGCAATAAGATCATTCAGATTACCGACGATCCACCCGAAAACAACTGCAAGCCGGCCGCTGATTATATGTTCCGGTCCGTGGCCCGGGAGTACGGAGCGTTGAGCACCGGCGTGATCATGACTGGAATGGGCGGCGATGGCGCCCTTGGGTTGCGTGTCCTGAAGAGCTTTGGGGCCGTCACCATCGGTCAGGACGAGGAATCATGCGTGGTTTATGGCATGCCCAAGACCGCCATCGAGGCCGGGGTGGTCGACGTGATCAGTCCGCTGGGGATGATTGCCTCGGAGATCGTCCGCACGGTGCGGTAGGCCTAACCCCCAAACCCACGGACGGCAGCATGAGTTCCATTTCCGCGGACGAGATCAGGGTCCTTACCCAGTATATCCATTCCATTTCTGGAGTCTCCCTGGATGCCAGCAAGGCCTATTTGCTGGAAACCAGGCTTAAGCACCTGATGCAGAAGCATGGCTGTGCCACCTATCTGGATCTGCATGCCACGGCCAAGGCCGACCGTGGCGGTAATGTGGAAAAGGAAATCATCGATGCCATCACCACCAACGAGACGCTTTTTTTCCGCGACGCCACGCCTTTTGAAGTTTTCAAGCACAAGATTCTGCCGGACCTCATCGACGCCAGGTCCAAGGCGTTTCCAGGACGGCCCGTGCCCCTGCGTATCTGGAGCGCGGCGTGTTCCACCGGCCAGGAGGTCTACAGCATCGCCATCGCGTTGCGCGAGGCCCTGGGAAATTTGAACGGGTACCAGATCTCCATCCTGGGCACAGATATTTCCGATGATGCCGTGTCCAAGGCCAGTAACGGGAAGTACAATAAATTCGAAATCGAGCGCGGGTTGCCCGCGTCCGTCCTGAACAGATATTTTCTTTCCACGGGGGATGGGTGGCGGATCAAGGATGAACTCCGGGCCATGGCCATGTTCAAGAAGTTTAATCTGATGAAGTCTTTTGCCGGATTGGGCAAATTCGATGTGGTTTTTTGTCGCAATGTGGCCATCTATTTCACGCCGGCGGACAAGAAAATGGTTTTTGAAAAAATCGCCGGCGTGTTGGAAGCGGATGGAACACTGATCATCGGGTCCACCGAATCCTTGACCGGAGTCACCGGGGCGTTCGAACCCAAGCGCTATCTTCGGTCCATTTTTTATCAGCCGGTGAGTGGCGGGAGGCCGGCCCAGGCGCCAGCCCCCAGCCCGGTTGCCGCTGTCCGTCCCGTGACCGGGACCCCGTCCATTCCCCGGCCTCCGGCCCCGCCCGTTCCCAGACCAAGCCTGGCTCTTTCCCGTCCCAGCCCGGCACCCGCGCCGCCCGGGGTGGCTTCCCCGCCTCCGATTTCCACTGCAAACGTCACAGCAGAGGCGCGCACCGCCGCGTTGACCACGCCGCCGCTGGCGTCGCCAGTGCCGGAATACGAACCCGCCGCCGAAATTTCGGAGCAACCCGTCCAAGCTGTCCGATCACCGAGGCCCACTGCACCCCGTCCCGCTGTTCGGACTTCCGGTCCTTCGCACGCGGGCGACAAATCCGCGCTCAAGCGTCTCCTGCTGCAAAAAAAGCAGGCGGCCAAGGCCTGACCGGCCAGGAAACGATGCATGCCCATTTTATGGACTCCCGAAATTCCGGGGATGGCCGAAGCGCTGTCCCCATCGGATTCAACCCTGCTCGCGGCCGGAAAACCAATTCCGGAAAGCGAGCCCCCGGAGCGGGTGCATGTCCTTGGCCCGTGTTCGTCCGTTCTCGACGTGGCCGCGCATTTGGCCGGCCGGGATGTTCTTGGCCCCTGGGACTCCGTTTTGGCCGTGCGGCAGTGGGCCGGGCGGGGACAGTTGCGTCGGACGTGGATATCCGAGCCCGGCAACCTGTTCGCGGCCTGGCGCCTTCCCATGCCGCCCGCGCCGTGGCAGGGTTTGCTTCCGGTGCTGATGGGGTGGCTGCTGTGCCGTGGGCTTGGGGAAATGGGCGCGGATTTGCGCCTCAAATGGCCCAACGATGTGCTCATGGACGGACGCAAGGTCGGCGGGATACTGATCGAAGAGCGGGGCGAGGTGCTTCTGGCCGGGATTGGGCTCAATTTGACATCGTGCCCGGAAGACGCCGATCTGCGGGCGGATCGGGCCTGTCCGGCGGGAGCCCTGGGCGGTCTGTTGGGAAAACCGTCCATTCTCGGGCTCTGGTTGCGGCTTGTGCATTTCGGACGCCTCCGATATAACGCCATACTTTCTGCTTCAACCCCTCTGGAGTTTTCCCAGTCAATCGAGCCCATGTTAGCCTACCTCGGAAGCGTGGTTTTTATTACCGACAATCGATCATCGGTTCGTGGCGTGCTCTCGGGCATCGACCCGGACGGAGGTCTTGTCCTGCGCACGGACGGCGTAACCCGGACTTTGCACTGCGGATCATTGACGCCCGAGGATTAACCCAGGGTTACACATAACGCGCACGGAGAAATACATGTCGCAGACACCTTGTAATTTTGAGGCGGTTGCCAAGGAAATCCGGGGCAAGAGGATTCTTGTCGCCAACCGGGGCATCCCGGCCAGACGTATTGTCCGGTCCATCAAAGAAGTGTTTCAGGCCGTTCCCATGATCACGGCCACGGACGTGGACAAGACGGCTCCCTTTACCTCTGGCGCCCAGGAGCTTTTACATCTTGGGGACAACCCACGGGCGTACCTGGATATCGACAAGGTCATCGCCAAGGCCAAGGCCAGGGGGGTGGCCGCCATCCATCCTGGTTGGGGATTCGCGTCCGAGGACGACTCGTTTCCGACCAAGTGCGCCGACGCGGGCATTGTCTTTATCGGACCCACTTCCGAGGCCATGCGGCTTTTGGGCAACAAGGTCCAGGTCCGTATCCTGGCCCAGAAGCTTGGCATCCCGGTGGTGCCCGGTTCCGAAGGCGCGGTTTCGGTGGAGGAAGCCAAGAAGGTCGCGGCCGAGATCGGGTTGCCGGTCATGCTCAAGGCCGAGGGCGGTGGTGGCGGCCGGGGAATTTACGAAGTGTTCAGCGAGGACCAGCTGGCCGATGCCTTCGTCAAGGCCTCGACCCTGGCCCAGGCTTCCTTTGGCAATCCGCGTTTGTACGTGGAGCGGCTGTTGACCTCCGTGCGTCACATCGAGATCCAGGTCATCGCGGATAAATACGGCAATGTCTTCGCCTTTGACGAACGGGATTGCACCGTGCAGCGCAATCATCAGAAACTGGTGGAAATCACGCCTTCGCCCTGGCCCGGCATGACCGAGACCCTGCGGGAAAAGCTCAAGGAGTATTCGCGTCAGCTGGTCGCCGAGGTGGGCTATCATTCGTTGTGCACGGTGGAATTTTTGGTTGACGGGTCGGGAACGCCGTATCTGATCGAAGTCAATACCCGGCTGCAGGTGGAGCACGGTATCACCGAATGTCGCTATGGCATCGACCTGGTCGAGGAGCAGATCGCCGTCGCCTTCGGAGCCAAGCTCCGTTTGTCCGACACGTTGAACAAGCCCCAGAGCCATGCCATGCAGGTGCGTGTCAACTGCGAGGACCCGCAGCAGGGGTTCGCGCCCAATGCCGGCCGCATCACGCGCTATCTGTCTCCCGGCGGCCCCGGCGTGCGCGTGGATTCTTGCGTGTGCAGCGGCTATGAATTTCCTTCCCAATACGATTCGGCGGCTTCCCTGCTCATCGCCTATGGTCCGCAATGGGACAAAGTGCTCGGCATCATGGAACGGGCCCTGGGCGAATACATCATCGGCGGGGTCAAGACGACCATTCCGTTCCATCGCCAGATCATTGCTCATCCGCGATTCCGCAGTGGCGACTATGATACCAATTTTGTTGCCAACGCACCGGAATTGATGAATTACATGGACAAGGAGTCGGAGGCCGTGCGTTTGTCGCGTCTGATGGCCGAGATTTCCGCGCATGGCTATAATCCCTATGTGAAACTGGGTGAGTACCGGACCCGCGAGGACAAGCGCATGGGACAATTCCGGCCTTCCCTGCCCGCCATCGAGCCTGAGTATTACGAATACCCCTATCCGCGTGGGGATCGCGACGCGACCTTGGCCTATCTCCGCGATTCCGATCACGTTCATTTTTCGGACACCACCACCCGCGACATCACCCAGTCCAATTCCGGCAATCGGTTTCGTTTGGCCGAGGACCGGATCATTGGCCCCTATTTGGATAATTGTGGTTTTTTCTCCCTGGAAAATGGTGGCGGGGCTCATTTCCACGTGGCCATGCTCGCCAACATGACCTATCCTTTTTCCGAGGCGCGGGAATGGAATGAATTCGCGCCCAAAACCCTGAAACAGATCTTGATCCGGTCCACGAACGTGCTCGGCTACAAGCCCCAGCCGCGAAATAGCATGCGTCGGACCGGCGAAATGATCTGCGAGCACTACGATGTCATCCGCTGTTTCGACTTTCTGAATCATATTGAAAATATGCGCCCCTTCGCCGAAGTTGCATTGAATTCCCGGATCAATATCTGGGAACCGGCGATTTCGCTTTCCTGGGCCAAGGGGTTCGACGTTCCCCATTATCTGGGCGTGGTGCAGGAAATCATCGACATGACCGCCCAGGTGGCGGGATGTTCCAAAAAGAAGGCGGAGAAGTTGATCATTCTCGGCCTCAAGGACATGGCCGGAGTCTGTCCGCCGGTTTTCATGACCGAACTGGTTTCCTCCATCCGCGCGGCCTATCCGGATTTGGTGATTCACGCGCATCGTCATTACACGGATGGGCTGTTCGTTCCGGCCGTGGCGGCCGCGGCCAGGGCCGGGGCGCATATCGTGGACACGGCCATTGGCGCCTCGGTGCGCTGGTACGGGCAGGGCGAGGTTCTTTCCACTGCGGCCTACCTGGAGGAACTCGGGCTCAAGACCAACCTGAACAAGGAGATGATCCGGACCACGGGTTTTGTCCTCAAGCAGATCATGCCGTATTACGACCGGTACACGGCGCCGTATTTCCAGGGCATCGACTATGATGTCATCGAGCACGGCATGCCCGGCGGAGCGACCTCGTCGTCCCAGGAAGGGGCCATGAAGCAGGGGTATATTCACCTTTTGCCGTTCATGCTCAAGTTTTTGGCCGGTATTCGCAAGATCGTCCGCTACCATGATGTCACGCCCGGATCCCAGATCACCTGGAACACGGCCTTCTTGGCCGTGACCGGCGCCCACAAGCGCGGCGGCAAGCGCGGTCTGCGTAAACTGCTTTCGGTTTTGGACCAGGTGGTGACGTTGCCCGAGGACGCCTTGAGCGAGGAGATCAAGACCGAGCGCCTGAAAATTTATCAGGACGCCAATGACGCCTTCCGCGATTTGCTTCTGGGTAAGTTTGGCCGCCTGCCACTGGGCTTTCCCCCGGACTGGGTTTATGAGTCCGCCTTTGGCCCCGACTATCGCGAGGCCATTGCCCGGCGCACGGAGTGTTCCCCCTTGACCACGTTGCAGGACGTGGACGTCATCAAGGAGCAGCAGGGGCTGGCCGAACACATTGGCCGCGTTCCGTCCGAGGAAGAACTGATCATGTATCTCAATCATCCCGGCGATGCCTTGACCACCATCAAATTCGCGGCCAAATATGGTGACTGCAACCGGTTGCCCCTGCATGTTTGGTTCGAGGGACTGCGTGCTGGCGACGATATTATGTTCAAGGATTCCAGTGGAAAACATCATGTTTTGTCCATGAAGCATGTTTCGCGCCCCGATGACCATGGCATGAGCCTCGTGTCCTATGATCTGGATTCCGAGTCCTTTTCGCAGCAGGTCAAGGTCGCCGAGGTCTTGGGCAAGGACGACGTGGGCGTGGAGATGGCCGATTCCTCGGATCCCTATCAGGTGGGCTCTCCGTCCAGTGGCGATCTGTGGGTCATGCATGTCAAGCCTGGCGACATGGTCAAGAAAGGCGAGGAATTGTTTAACATTTCCATCATGAAACAGGAAAAATCGATCCTTTCTCCTCTGGATGGGATGGTCGAACGGGTGCTCAAGGTTGCCGACTACCAGGAGGACAAGAAAATGGTCCCCGTCAGGGAAGGCGAGCTTCTGGTCGTTCTTGTGCCGGCGCCTCGAAAGTGTCCGACGTGCGGAGCTCCGGTAACCAGGGAGGAATTCAAGTTCTGTCCTGGATGCGGCCAGAAGGTTTGATGTCGAATGGGTGGATTCACATGGAGTCCACCCATTTCACTTCGCCAAGTTGTCGCTTTTTTCATGCCGTATATGCACGGGCTTATTGACTGACTGCGTTTGGTCCATGTACCGCATGCGCAGTTTTGAGCTGGATGCCCATTCGGGACGATGAATCGCACGAGAGGAGGAGAAATAATGGCCGAGAGCGAGAAAAAGGGTTCCACCAAGAAAACAAATACTTCGGAAGAGGTCGCGGTGAATACAGCGCAGATTGAAAAGATTCAGAAACAGCTTGTTTTGACTGGCAAGGATATCGTGACCATTGGCGAGGACGCCGAGCTTTTGGTCGGCGGCAAGAATTACAACACTGCGATCATCAGCACCATCGAAGGCATTCGGGCACCACAATTTCGAGCCATCTCCTCCATCGCCTTCCATAAGCTTTTGGATGAAACCAAGGTCAACGCCGCGACCATCCGTTCGACGGTGGACAAGGCCTACGACAGCATGGATTGGAATGACCCCGAGATCAACAAGGACTCGGAATTTCTCCAGAAATTTGTCCGGCGCATTGCCCAGGAAGCCAAGGACTCGGCCAAGCGCCAGGATGGGACCCTGATCCGGTTGCGCACGTTCATTAATAACGTGGTCGAGGGCTTCGCGGTTTCTCCCGAGGGTATCGATCAGCTGCGCAAGCGTTCCGTCTTGGTCCAGGTGGCCATTTTGTCCGTGGATCTGCCCAAGGACGTGGCCGACGCGGTGCGCGGGGCGTATCTGGACATCTGCAAGGAAGCCGGTCTTGAAAACGAGCCCGTGGCGGTGCGTTCTTCAGCCGCCGGCGAGGATAGCCGCAAAAAGGCCTTTGCCGGTCTCCAGGACACCTATCTGAACATTGTGGGAGAAAATTACGTGGCCCAGGCGTATCATTGGGACTGCGCTTCGGCCTACAACCTGCGCTCCATGACTTATCGCCGCGAGGCTATTCTCGACGCCGTGGCCAAGGCCGAACAAACCGGTGACGACGCCATCGCGGTCAAGGCCAAGCAGGAATGGGCCATCGAGAACACGTCGTTGTCGGTGTGCATCATGCGCATGATCAACCCGGTCATTTCCGGCACGGCCTTTTCCGCCGACACGGCCACTGGCTGCCGGGGCACGATCCGCAAGGACTTGGTGTCCATCGACGCCAGTTACGGATTGGGCGAGGCCGTTGTCGGCGGTTTGGTGACTCCCGATAAATTTTATGTGTTCCAACGCGAGGATGGCCAGGAAGTGGTCATCCGATACATGGGGTGCAAGGACAAGCGCATTGTCTACAAGGAGTCCGGCCGAGGCACCAAGATCGAGACCGTTCCCGATGAAATGGCCTACCGTTGGTCCTTGTCCCTGGCCCAGGCCGAGTCCGTGGCCAAGGGCGTGCGCTGCATCAGCAAGGGATACGGCGGCATGATCATGGATTCCGAATTCTGCATCGATCAGTGGGATCGTCTCTGGTTCGTGCAGGCCCGGCCGGAAACCCGTTGGAACGAGGAACTGGAGCACCATCCGCACACGATTTTCATGCGCCGCAAGGAAGTGGACCCTGTTGCCGCCAAGGACGCCGAAGTGCTCCTGGAAGGCAATGGCGCGTCACGCGGAGCGGGTCAGGGCATGGTCCGCTATTTGCGGTCGGCCCTGGAGTTGAACAAGATCAGCAAGGGCAACGTCCTTGTCGCCGAACGCACCGACCCGGACATGGTACCAGGAATGCGCATCGCATCCGCGATCATGGCCGACGCCGGTGGAGACACCAGCCATGCGGCCATCACCTCGCGCGAGTTGGGGATTCCGGCGGTCATCGGTATCAAGCGTCCGGAGAAATTGCGCGCCCTGGACGGTCACGACGTGACCGTGGACGGCTCCCGGGGCAAGGTCTACCGGGG
>RZYB01000045.1 GCA_009930495.1 Deltaproteobacteria bacterium | reverse complement strand
ATGGCATTCAAGAGGTCGTCAGTTCGATCCTGATCAGCTCCACCAATAAACGCCTCTAAAACAAAAAATTCCACTTGAATGCCGAACAAAAAAACCGCCGTAATGGCGGTTTTTTTGTTGCACTGTCCGCTCTATGTCCGCCGCTCAATCCTTTCATGCCCCCGGTTGCCTTCCAGGCCTCGGAAATTTGGCCCGCGGCATGCCGCGCGGAGCCATCCTCGCGGGAATCAAAAAAGCCGCCCTGTTGGGCGGCTTTTTTGGTTTCTCCGACAAAGGCTCGAAAAAACGACATCTCAAGACATCATTTCCTGGTCAAAACGATCTTTCCACCTTCAACATCGACATCAAAGGAATCTCCTTCCTTGATCTGATTGGCGGGATTTTTCTCGTTGTATTCATCGATAAAACACTTTTTGACGGTGATGGTTCCTCTTCCGGTCAATACGGGCGGTTCAACCTTCTTGCTTGCCACTGCGGACTTCCCTTCATCGAGCTTGAATTTTTTAAGTTCCTCGGAGCCAAAAGCATATGTTTCGACGATGATATTCCGGGGAAGACCAAAATTCCTTTTGACCGTGGTAACATCGAAAACCATTTTCTCTGAAAAATTATCCCTGGCAAATTCAAGCATCTTTTTTTCCAAATCAGCCATATTCACATCTTTTCGTTTCACTCTCGTTCCTACATTGGCCATGACAAGCTCCTTTTCATTAAAGACACTGACGTTTACATGTCTTTTGATATTTTCAGGAAAAATGTCAAGAAAAGTCACACCCCGTCTTCCAAAGCGGACATATCGTCTTGAAGAACCTTCGACATATTTCTTCCCGTCAAAACCACCCGGAAAAGCTCGCCTGTAATTGTCGGAACAGACAATTCCGAAACGTAAACATGCCCCAACCTCATGATTCATGACCGTGGACAATTCAGAAAGTATAAAACCCCAAACATTCGCCCATGTCAAAGCCATATAAAACACAAAGAGAGGGGTTCTGAGGACTGAAGAGGCGATGATTCGGAAGACTTCGACGGAGAACGAGGACTTTGTTTACTAACTATGCCATTTCGGGCACAATGACGCCTTCAATCCGCAATCAACCCAAGAAGGAGGCCACATGAATATCGCCATCAGCGCAGCCGGACCAAAATTGGACAGTCCGGTTTTCGACGAATTCCGCAACACCCCATTTTTATTGATTGTAAATGTCGAAACCATGGATTGCACCAGCATTCCGCACGTTCCCCAACCTGAATCCGACCAGGAACTCGCCACGAAAATTCTGGAACTCGACTGTGAAGCGTTGATCACCGGCACGATTGACACGGCCGCGTTCAACATCTTGGCCAATAACGCGGTAACGCGCTACAATGGCGTGGGATTCACGGCGGGAGCAAGCCTCGAAGCCATGGAGGCCCGACAGCTGAAATTCATTCGCAATCCGGAAGGCACGGACGAATGCCATGGCAATCCCCCGGAACTGGAAGACCTACGAACCTGCGACGAGCATCGCCACCACTAGACCATTTCGCGGAACCCGGCCCGGCTCATGGCGCGGGCCGGCGTTCCAGCAGGGGGACATGGGGCCGGGAGGAGCGTACCCGGATGCTTTTCTCGGTATAGCTTTGAACGCCATCCTCGAAAATGAGCTTGGCCTGAGCCACGGCGGTTTGCTCCACGGCGTTGAACCACGCCCGAAACTTCTCCCGATAAAACCGCCCCCTCGCCGTCAGCCGGCATCCGCCGCGCTTGGTCCCGACGGATTCAACCAATACCTCGCCCAAGGCATCTTCCGTGGCGCGCAACTTACCCCAGGCCGCCCGATACGACATCCCCAAGGCTTCCGCTGCCTTGCGCAGGGAACCATGCTCCTCGATCTTGTCCAGAAGCATGACCCGGCCCATGCCAAAATACACGCTTTCGCCCGACTCCAACCACAAATGCATGCGCACGGTGGGCGTTTTCATAATGGACCTCACTTGCCGAAGGGGCATTTAGGGTAGGTGCAGCATTTGCATTCCATGCACAGGCCGCCATGACCCAACCGGGCCAGCTCGCGACGGCTCGGAGACAGGCCGGCCAGTACTCGTGGCAGGAGAAGATCAAAGCTCGTGGTCTTGAAAAAGAGGGCACAGGCCGGCACGCCAATCACATCCACGGCCCCGATATTCGCCAGCAGCGTCATGGCGCCGGGCAAGACCGGCGTGCCATAACGCATATTCTCCACCCCGGCGTCGACCAGCCCCTGACGGGTCACGTCGCCAGGGTCAACGGACAGGCCGGCCGTGGTCACGATCAATTCCACGCCGAGATCAAGCATGTCCGCCACGGCTCGGGAAATGCGGTCACGATCGTCGGGCACGATGTCCGTGGCCACCACGGGACAGTTCAGGCCCTCGACCTTGGCGGTAATGATGGGAATGAACCGGTCCTCGATCAGCCCCTCGAATACCTCGGTCCCCGTGACCAGGATGCCCACCTTGCGTGGACGCAGGGGGCGCACCTCCAGCACTGGGCCATTTTCCAGAACGTGCAGGGCGTCGCCCAGGGTGTTCCGATCGAGATACAAAGGAATGGCCCGCGTGGCCGCGATCTGCTGGCCTTTTTCCACCACGCTGAAGGCATGCCGGGTGGCGCACATGACGCCGGGAATGGAGTTCATGTCCTCGAGAACGGATTCGGCGATGGTCAGCAATCCATCGTGCTCGGCCACCAGGACAACCTTGCCCTCGCGCGGCAGACCCGAACAGTCCACCCCTGGCCCGGACAATTTGGCGGCCAGGGCGCGGGCGGCGTCATCTTCGTGAACCCAGGCCTCGTCCGCGCCGCCGTCCTCGACATAGACCTCGAACCGACCCATGCGCTGCAAACGACAGACATCCCCCACATCCAGTTTTTGACCGCGGGCGAAGGCCGTCCCCTTGCTCTTGCCCGGCTCGACGCGGGTCATGTCATGCAGGGCCGTGTGCCCCACGGCGTCCTCGGCGGAGACCAGACGCAACGCGGGTCCGTCAAAGCCCAATTCCCGCCGATCGTGGCCGCCAATCCAGCCTGTATACGGCGATTCTCCCCGACACGACCGGCAAACCGCGCCGTCCCTGGCCGGATACGCCTGACCGCAGGCCGGACAGGCGTTGATGGCTCCCTTGCCACGGCCCCCCATGAATTCCTTGCGCAGGGCAATCTCCCGCACCGAACAGACCGAGGCCCCGGCCATGAGGATTTCCCGGCGCAGCCGGGGACTGTCCTGCTCCTTCTTGGGTTTGAGCTTGAACAACCACTCCCGAATGGTCGGATACGGCTGGAGCAGGTCGGTCTCCACGGCCACGCGCACGCCCTGTCCCGTGAATTTATTGAACAGGGCCACCGCGTACAGACCCAGAGGAAAAATTCGCAACCACCCGTTGCCAACGGTGCAGGGCGTCAGCATCTGAACCGCGTCGGGCAGACACCAGGCCGTCTCGGAAATCGCGTCAAAAAGAATGCCCTCGGGAATATGGCGCCTGGCCTCGTGCACCATGAACCCGCCCAGAATCAAACCGGGCGCGGCGTATCCATGAAAACGTTCCGCCGCGTCGACGAACTCCTCGACCGTGTACGGTCCAATAACGGGGCCGGGCTGGCACAGGGCGGATGATCCAGAGGGCATGTTCATGATGGCTCCAATGATTTGGGTTTCTCGAAAAGACGTGGCCACCATAGCATGGACCAACGGCCCCTCAACACCTTGTCACGGCACAACCCTTCGCTTTGGCCTCCGAAGAAAAAACCTCAACATGCCAAAATATTTCAATATACATCCAGGACTCTTTTTATTTTCCCGGTACGGCCAAACAAGCCCGGCAACGAATTATTGTGCCTTGTTTGACATCAAGCCCTGTGTCACAACCCTCGCAGCATTAGGGTCGAGCATATACAGCACCACGATCTGGCAGCAGCAAGCATGAAAAAAATCGACATACTCTCTCTAAATAACTTAACATTATCAGAATCATCCGCCCAACGTTTTTTGTTGGAATTCTGCTGGAAAAACCATCAAAGATTCTGCCCGGTCTGCAAAAATCGTAATCTGTACCGCCTGACCGATGGCCGGCGTCGCTGTGGGCGATGCGGATACACGTTCCACGATTTCAGCCGTCGCTTTCTGAATCGCTGTGCCCTCGATGCCCGGCAATGGCTTTGGCTATTAAAACTCTTTGCCCTGGACGTGCCGCCCGGCAGTATCGCCTCGGAAATGAACCTCGGCTACGCCACCATCCTCAAGGCCCTGGACACGGTCCGGCGAGCCATTCTGGCCCAGGCGCTGGACGCCCCCAAACTGTATTCGGCCGGCGTTTGGCCAGGACCAGGCAACCCCAAGCCGGCAACCGAAATGAGCGACTCGCCGATTTTTGGAATCATCGAACTTGGCGGCATGGCCATCTGTGATCTGCTGCCGGACCTTGATCCGGCCAGTGTCCTGCATTTCAAACTCAATTTCTGTCTCAAAACCGCGTGCATCGGGCACGTCGTCTACACCGCCCCCTACAAGCACTACCAGGCGTTGGTCGCCTGCGGCCCAGGCCTGTGGCCCGCCCGTTACATCAAGCACGCGGACAAGCGCCTGCCCGTGGACGGCTCTCCCTTCTGGAACCTCGCCAAACAGAGGCTGCGTCTGTTGCGCGGCGTACCAGCCTCGCATTTTCCCCTGTATCTGAAGGAATGCGAACTGCGCTACAACTCCCGAGACCAGGATCTTGTCCCGATCCTGGCCCAGTTGCTGTGTTCTTTCGTCCCGCGCCCCGTGGAGGACGAAAAAAAGCCGCCCCGGTCACGACCAGGGCGGCATCACGGCAAATCTTCCCAAAAAAGTTGAACGGACCGGACCGCGTGGATCGCCGCTTATTTTTTTTCGGTTCCGATAAAGCGGTACACCACCGCGCCAAGCACGGCACCGACAATTGGAGCCACCCAGAACAACCACAACTGGGTCAACGCCCACCCACCAACAAACACGGCCACGCCAGTGCTGCGGGCCGGGTTGACGGAGGTGTTCGTGACCGGGATGCTGATGAGATGGATCAACGTCAGGCACAGGCCAATGGCGATGGGCGCGAACCCCCGTGGCGCCCGGCTGTCCGTGGCGCCAAGGATCACCACGAGAAACATCATGGTCATGACCACTTCGCAAATCAGGGCGGACAACAGACCATAGCCACCCGGCGAATGCTCGCCATAGCCATTCGAGGCGAAACCGGCCGAAAGATCGAACCCGGCCTTGCCGCTGGCAATCAGGTACAAAACAGCTCCGGCGGCGATGCCTCCCAACACCTGGGCCGCGATATACGGGCCCAGATCCTTTGATGGAAAACGGCCGCCCGCCCACAAACCAATCGACACGGCCGGATTGAGATGACACCCCGAAATATGGCCGATAGCGAAAGCCATGGTCAGCACGGTCAAGCCAAAGGCCAGGGACACCCCCAGCAAGCCGATTCCAAGTTCCGGGAACGCGGCCGCGAGCACGGCACTGCCGCAGCCCCCAAGAACCAGCCAGAATGTTCCAAAAAACTCCGCGTAACACTTTTGCATTTCGCCCTCCTTTCCTGTGACATGCTTCGCGTCCAACGCTTCCTCCCCATAGGCGCGTTATCGATTCCAAGACAAGGAAAAAAAGATTCCGTGGCGAACGTGTTCGATGCCAATGCGTCGCGAACCGAGCCGTTCGTTCAGCGCATGGCCAGAAAAGCCCGCACCACTTTCGGATCGAAAAATTTCCCCGCGTTTTCGAGCAGGTAGGCTTCGGCTTTGGCCTGAGGCCAGCCATCGCGGTACGGCCGATTCGAGGTCAGGGCGTCGTAGACGTCCGCCACGGCCAGAATGCGGGCGCCGCGAGGAATGGCCTCTCCTTTCAGGCCAAGCGGATAGCCGCTGCCGTCCATGCGTTCGTGATGATGGCGGACCAAGGGGATGATGGCCGCATAGGCGCGGACCGGTTCCAGAATTTTTGCGCCCCGGTCGGGGTGGGTGCGGATCACGGCGAATTTCTCGGCGGACAGAGCCCCCGGCTTGTCCAGTATTTCCGTGGCAATGCCGATTTTACCCAAATCATGGAGCAAGGCGGCGCGATGTAGATCATCCAAATCCGCATCGGACCAGCCCAGCTGCACCGCAAGGTCGATGGCCAACGCGGCGACGCGGTGGGAATGGCCCGAAGTCCATGGTGACTTTTCATCCACTGCCCGGGCCAATGCCTCAAGCGTACCCCAGCTGTATTCCTTCAGTTCGCGCACCAAGCGGATGTTGGTGAAGGCCACGGCAAGCTGGTCAAGCGTCTGCCCGGCAAGCACCAGTTCCTCGCTGTCCGGCGCACCCGCCACTCCTTCCAGACAGACAAAACCCTGCTGCACGCCATGCCGGGGAATGGCGCAGACAAGACCTTGCGTGTCGGACGCGACATCTGGAACCAAGGCAAGTTCCGGGATCTGTTCGGCGCGCATCCAGCCGGAGTTCTCCAGACGCGTGACGAGCCCGTCCAGGGAGGCCGCAGCACTCGGACAGGTCGTCACGACGCAATGATCGCCCCCCTCCAGGCCAAAAACACGGCACGTGTCGCTGTCCCAAAGTCCCAACAACACCCGACGCGCCCCCAGGGCGGCGGAAAAATACTCCAAGGCATTGTGGACGACGGCGTCAAGATTAAGCGCCGACAGGATTTGCCGGTCGATATCGGCCTGAACCCGAAGGGCGCTGAACTGGAGCTTGAGCTGGCCGGCCATGGCGTTGAAGGCGTGGCCGAGCTCCTCGATTTCGTCGCCGGTATAGACGCTGACCTGGGCGTCGAAATCCTGTCGGGCGACACTGTCGGTCATGGCCCGCAGATCGCCGAGCGGAGCCAGCGTACGCCGGATGAGAACAAGAATCATGTACAAGACCAAGCCAAGGCACAGCGCGACGATGAGCGGAAAAAACGTCATAAATTGGCTCTGGCTGGTCAGCGACGCGGAGTTTTCCTGCCGCAGCACGAGGGTCCAGCGCGGGAACAGGAAGTGCGATTCCAGAAACAACTCGCGGGAATAACAGGTCTCATGGCCGCTGCGATCCTGGAATGTGATTTTGACCTGCGCTTGGGAGAGGATGCCCGCCAGAGTTGCTTCCGGCAGGGGTGCCGACGGATCCTTGGACTGGAACAATGGGAAGCCCGCAGCATCGAGGACCATAAGCGACGTGTCCTGAGGGAGCGGCAATTCCTCCGGAATCCCCCACAGCATTTCGGGGCGGACGACGCCCAACAGCACGGCCTGGCGCCCAGGGATAAGCACCGCCATGGCCAGACCAACAGCGCCGTATCGTGTCAACAGCACGTGTCCGGATTGCAGGTGGCGCAATTCCGGCTCGGAGAAGTGACCGGCCGAAAACGTTCTTCTCTCGTGACGCACAAAGAATTTGCGCCCCTCGGGAAAAATGCGCCCCGCGTCTTCCGGCGCAATGTCGTCCTGTCCACGGGCGAGTCCGGCGGCCTGCATGCGCAGAGCGTCTTCCAACTGGAGCACCCGGTTGAAGAACAACTGATTGAACATCTCCGCTGTCTTGAACAGGTAGTGGTCGTGCGTACGCTCGATCTGTTGGTCCATCTGCCAATGGGTCAGATAGCCGAAGATCAGGATGGGAAGCATGGCGATACCGAGAACGTAGACGAAGAGCCGCCTGGCTAGGCGTGTGTTAAAAACCTGAAGCATCATAGGGGGATATGATCTGCCGCAAGACCGAAATAGCGCCCGTTGTTGGCCCGGACCACGTCGTCCCGCGCGTGTTTGGCCGCGAACTGCGCGGCGGTTTTGCCGTCCGGGCCATTGCTGTACAAATCGAAGTCGGTGTTCACGGGGTTGAGCTTTTTGTCCTTGCGGCGCTTGCCATTGATGCCCGGCGTCGTGTTCCCTTCCAGGCGAAGATATTGGTAGGGGTTGCCCCACGGATCGCGCAAGGTGTCCTGGCCGATGTCAGCCAGGGAATCCGGCGGATGCCCATATTCGGCAATGTAGAGCGTTATCTCCCCTTCCAGATTTTTCAGGTCGGAAATGGCCACGGACGCACGGATGTCCGAGAGATATGCCAAAAACATGGGGTAGGCCACGGCCGCCAATATCCCGAGAATGGCCATGCACACCAGGGTTTCCACGAGTGTGAACCCCATGCCAAAACCGCTGCCGGGCCGCGAATCGTGATTGCGCATTTTCCTCAATAGTCCCCCCGGTCCGCAAGGCGGTACCCGTCCGAAATACAGACCAAGAAACCGTGCCGTCCGAGGTAGCTGGCAACGCGAAGCCCGCCGCGCAAGGCCCTTTTCCCATCTCCCCTACCGCTCCGCGCCCAGGCCACGGCGTTGGCTTGACGCGATCGATAGCGATTTCACCTCGCTCATGCAGAGTCCGTGCTTATACTGGTTGGCATGCCGCCCTACGCGTGTCAAACGGTGTCGCAAAGTCTTTCGCCGTAGACGACCACTCTAGCTCTGGCCACGCCGTGCGCTCCGCGCTGTTGCGAAAACAGTCAATCGAACAAAAACGGCCGCCAGCGGATTCGCCCAATCCGCTGGCGGCCTCACCGGGAGGAGGGTGAACTATCAGGAAGCCTTGGCCTGATCCGCGCCCAGGCCCAGGGCTGTCCATGGAGCCGGAGACAACGGCGCGTAGCCCCGGCTTTGGGCCACGGCGTCCAAATGGACAAGGCCAAGGGCGGCCAGATCGAGGTCAATCGGGTCGCATTTTTCGACCAAATCCAGGCAGGGCAGATACTGATGGCATTGGTCGCAGACATAGATATGCTCGTGGCTGCTTTCAGATGCGGTGAGGCGACTCATCTGTTCGTGGTCCTGGTTGCCGCAACCGGGACAGACCATGCGCACGAAACGCCAACGATGGCTGCAGACAGGACAGTGATGCCAAATTTCCCCGCTCTTGGAGACCAGAAATTCGGAAGGATCAGGATGGTTTTCCAGGGTGGCCAGATCCGGGTCGGAACCACAGACGGGGCAATACGACTTTCGCCACAAGGTTGCCGGAGCCTGGGCCAGAAGGGTTTCTTTCTGGGCCGCGATGCATGGCGCATACGCCGCGCGCAGGGCCATGAGCAGAAAATCGGGCGTCACGCCGGCCAGGGCCGCGCCCTGCTCAAGAGCCTTGCCATCGCCATGAACCACGGCGCGCAGACAGGATTCCAGCAAGGCATTATCGGCCAATTTGCATTCAAGGGCGGCCAACGCTTCGCGCAGGGCCGGAAAGGTGATTCCGAGCACGGGCCAGATCCGGGACGCGGCCTGGGATAAAATGGAGCCAAATACGCCGGGATCGACAAACATGATCAGGGGCTCCCCTTCCAAAAAACGATCCTCGTCATAGGCGCTCGTATTAATGTCCAGCAGGGGCAGTTCCGCCCGCAAATCCGCCTGACGACACGCGAGCAATCCAAACCGTTCGATAATCTCGCGGAATGGTTCGCGCCGCCGCGCCAAGTCGTTGAAAATGCTTTCCTTGGATTGAATCTCCGAGACCGCCATGTCTGCTCCTTGGGAATGGGCCCGCCGGAAGTCCGGCGGGCCGTGTTGATGAATGGGATCAGCCCAGGATGTTGCGCAAGGGCTTGGTCAGGCCCGCCAGGAAGTCGGCCCGATTGACGGGCTTGACCTCGCGGCCGGCGTATTTGTGGTACATTTCCCGAGGCTGATCCAGGAAGTAGATGACCCCCAGATCTTCCTGGTCCAACGTCGAGCACTTTTTCCGAGGATCGCAGGCGATAATCCGTTCGATCTGCCCCCCGCTCTCCTTGGCCGCCAGGGCCATGCGTTCCTCGGCCAGCTTGAGCATATCCTCGCGCTCGCCAAAATTCATGGCTCCGGTGCAGCAGGTTTTCACGCAGATGGGAACCAACCCGGCCTTGACCCGGTCAATGCACATATCGCACTTGGCCAGCTCGCCGGTTTTCTCGTCCCAGCGCGGAATGTTGTAAGGACAGGATTCAATGATCTCGTCGCACTGTTCCTTGGTCAGTTCCTTGGTCTTTTCCGTGCAAACGACAATGCCCGTTTCCTCGTCCTGGACGATGGCTCCCTCCACATACTGGTCCGCCGTCATCTTGCAGGCGGGTTGGAGGCAGTGCCGACACTGGTCCGGAAAGAAGAGCCAATAGATACGTCCGTCCATTTTGTATTCGGAAAAACGGACCAATTTATAGTTATTCGGATTCAGATCCGGCGGATTCTGATGGGTACCGGTCTGTTTTGTGGGCACGGCCTCGTGACCATGCCACTGCTTGCACGCCACCTGACAGGCACGGCAGCCCGTGCAGCGGGTGGTATCGATGAAGATGCACTTCGCCATGATGTTCCTCCCTACTTAGATGGCCAGTTCCGTGACCTTGTCGGCCTTGCGGACATTCACCAGGCACGCCTTGTACTCCGGAATGGTCGTGTTCGGGTCGCCCACGGATGGAGTCAGGCGGTTGGTGGCGTCGCCACAGCCGGGGGTGGTCCAGCCAAAACAGAAGGGCATGCCGATCAGATGCACGGTCTTGCCCTGTACGGTGAAGGGCGTCATGCGCACCGTGACCATGGCGATGGCCTCGACCTTGCCGCGAATGCTCTCCACAATGACCGGATCGCCATTCTTGATCCCCTTTTCCGCCGCCAGCTCCTGGCTCATCTCCACATACAGCTGCGGTTCGGCTTCGAGCAGGTATGGGGTGTTGCGGGTATCGCCACCACCGCACCAGTGTTCGGTCAGGCTGTAGGTGGTCAGCACGATGGGGTATTTCGGATCACCGGCCTTGGCCAACAGGTCCTTGTCGCTCTTGGCGATTTTCACGCACGGGTTGTTCATCTGGGACGAGAACGGGTTCTTGGTCACCGGGGTTTCCACCGGCTCGTAATGTTCCGGGAACGGACCGTCGACGCGGCCAGGGCCGAACAGCTGACCGTGGCCTTCGGTGTGCATAATGAAGGGATAGCTACCTTTTTCCTGGGCCATGGGCGGTGCCGGGCCGTCCGGAATGTCGCCGATCCACTTGCCGTCTTCCCAGGCGATAACCGGCAGATTCGGATTGAAGGGCTTGCCGTTCACATCGACCGAAGCGCGGTTGTAGATGATGCGACGGTTCATGGGCCACGACCACGAATAATTCGGGAAGAGACCGATCTTGGCCTGCATGGGGGTCTGGGTCAGGTCGCGACGCTTGGCCAGGTTTTTGTCGGCAGCCGGATAGCCGCCGCAATAGAGCCAGTTTAGGCTCGTCGTGGAACCGTCGGCCTGAAGCAGGCCAAATCCTGGCACCTGATCGCCCTTTTTGTAGGTTTTGTCCTTGATGGTCACGTCGCGGGTAAACTGGCCATTGATGCGCTTGGCCAGTTCGTCGGCGTCATATTCCTTGGGCCAATCGTGAGTCAGCACACCCTCGGGAAAGACACCCTTTTCCTTTTCGTACAGGGCGCGCACGCGCTTCATGATTTCGACCACCATCCAGCCCATGGGCTTGCTCTCTCCCATGGGTTCATATCCTTTATGATGCCACTGATGCCAGCGGCCGGAATTGGAGGTGGTGCCGTCCTTTTCGCCACGCTGACACGATGGCAGCAAAAAGACCTCTGTCTTCACTTTTTTCGAATCAACGCCGGGTCCGCGCCAATATGCGGCGGTTTCGGTTTCGTGGGCCTCGCCCACCACCAGCCAGTCCAGCTTTTGCAGGGCCGCGCGGATTTTATGCGTGTTGGGCATGCTCTGGGCCGGATTGTGACCGAAGATCATGCCGCCCTTGATCTTGCCCGCGTACATTCTGTCGAACATGAACATGCTGGCATAGTCCACGCCCGGTTCGACCTTGGGCAGCAGGTTGTAGCAGAACTCGTTTTCCGCGGTGGCCTTGTCGCCAAACCAGCCCTTCAAAAGGCTGACCACGTATTTGGGCCGATGCTGCCACCAGTTGACGCTTTTGGGGTCCTTGGTGGCCGGGGTGTTGGCCTTCAGGTACTCCGCCAGGGTGGTCCAGGCCGAAGTGGGCACGGCATTATAGCCGGGAAGGATGTGCCAGAGCAGGGCATGGTCCGTGGACCCCTGGACATTGGGCTCGCCGCGCAGGGCGTTGACGCCGCCGCCGGCCACGCCGATGTTGCCCAGCAGCAACTGGACCATGGCGCCGAGGCGGATGTTCTGCACGCCGACCGTGTGATGCGTCCAGCCCAGGGCGTACAGCATGGTTCCGGCCTTGTCCGGCTTGCCCGTGGCTGTGTAGGCTTCATAAACCTTGAGCAGATTTTCCTTGGAAACGCCGGTGATGGAGGAAACCGTGTCCAGATCATAGCGGTCATAGTGCTTTTTGAGCAGCTGATACACGCAGCGCGGGTCCTTCAAGGTTTTGTCGCGCTTGGACACGCCGTTTTCGTCCTTGGCGAAGGCCCATTTCTTCTGGTCGTATTTCTTTTTATCCGGATCGTAGCCCGCGAACAGGCCGTCATCAAATTTGTAGTCATCGCCAAGAATAAACGAGGCGTTGGTATACTCGGTGACGTATTCCTTCTGGATCAAATCCTTTTCCAGGATGTACTTCACCATGCCACCCAAAAAGGCGATGTCCGTGCCGCTTCTGAGCGGAACGTGCAAATCACACTTGGAGGAAGTGCGCGAGAATTTCGGATCCACATGGATCACCGCGGCCCCCGCGTCCTTGGCCCGTAATACCCATTTGAAGGAAATGGGATGGTGTTCGGCAGCATTACTGCCCATGATCAAAATAGCATTGGCGTTTTTAATATCGATCCAATGCTGGGTCATCGCGCCGCGTCCGAACGACTCTGCCAGAGCCGGTACAGTCGGACTGTGTCAAATACGGGCCTGATGATCGATGTACACACCCCCCAGGGCGCGACACATCTGATGCGTTACAGCACACTCCTCATTGTCCATCTGGGAGGTGCCGAGCTGGAAATACGTTTCCCAGCGGTTAACGGTTGCACCCTTGTCGTTGGTGGCCTGGAAATCCTTGTCACGCGTATCCTTGATCTTGCGCGCGATGCGGTCCAGCATCCAATCCCAGTCCTTTTCTTCCCACTTGGCACTGCCAGGTGCCCGGTATTTGGGCTTGATCACGCGGTGATCGCTGACGTGCATCTGGTAAAATGCCGCGCCCTTGGGACAGAGCGAACCTTCACTGACGGGATAATCCGGATCACCCTCGGAACTGATGATCTTGCCGTCCTTGATGTGCATGATGATCTGGCACCCACAGGAGCAAAAAGCACAGGTCGATATGACCTCCTTGGCTCCCTCGATCTTCAGCGCCTTTGCGTAAGCATGGGCAGGCTTCAGATCGAACCCCAGTTGTCCCAGGGACATGACCGCGACGCCAGCCCCCGTGATTTTCATGAACCCTCGCCGTGAAAACGTAGCCATCAAAACCTCCATGGTTTCTGGTTCTTGGTTCGAGAGCTGGTCCTTCCAGAGTCATCGAACACAAGGATGCGCTTACGGTAACACACAAATCAATCTTTTCAATGTGTTATAAATAATACATATCAAGACGGACTCCTGGGCAAATCCGAGCACGGTTCAATCCACGGGTCGAGCTAAAAAAAACGCCCCACTTTGCATGAAAGTGGAGCGCCATGATGAACACCGTCGCCACGCAACCGGCTCCTTCGATTTCTCGATCACAACGCAAATTCTATCCGGAGCACGGATATCCCGTCCGCATGGACGCAGCCAAGATGACCGCGCTCCGGGGCGTTTTGAAAGAGAATCCAAAGAAAACGAGGGCCTATTCCGGGGCGTGGACCAATTTGCAGACCTCTTCCATGGCCTTGGCCGGAATCTCCTGCTGAAAGACGTTGCGGCCGATGCACACCCCGGCCACGCCCGTGTCCAACACTTCCTTGAGCATGCGCAGAAAATTCTTGAAATCCCCGGTTCTGGGACCGCCACCGATAACGACCGGCACCGGGCAGGCAGCCACGGCCCGGGCGAAACTCTGTTGATGTCCGGAATAGGGCACCTTGATCACGTCCGCGCCGAGTTCGGCGCCGATGCGGATGCTGTGCGCGACCAGGGCGGGATCGGTCTCGTTCACGATTTGCCCGCCACGGGCATAGATCATGCCCAGAAGCGGCAGGCCAAGCTGATGGGCTTCCTCGACGCAGGCTCCGAGATCCGAGAGCATGCGGTCTTCCAGGTCGTTGCCGATATTGATGTGCATGGAAACCATGTCCGCGCCCAGACGCAGGGCTTCGGGCACGGAGCAGACCAGGGCCTTGTTGTAGGATGGAATGCCGTGGCGCGTACCCGCCGAAAGATGGATGATCAGACTCTGATCCAACCGGATTTCCGGGGCATGGATCATGACCATGCCCTTGTGCAGGATCAGCCCCTGGATGGGCAGGTCCTGAACCGAGCGCAGCAACTCGCCCAGATCGTCCAGACCGGGCAGCACGCCCTCGGACAGGCCATGGTCCAGGGGCAGGATGACGGTGCGTTTGGAATCGGGATCAAAAAGACGAGCCGCCTTGCGCAAATTTCCAATCATGACGTTCTCCTGTTGGGTTAGCGGTCAGACCACAGACAGCGGCTGCCCTTGACGGTCAGAAATCCGAGTGGAAGATCGCGAAAATATAAAGCCCGGCGTTTGGCATTGCCGGGGTCGGGCCGGCTCTGTCCGGCCAGCAAGGCCTTGAGCTCGGCCACGGAATCCAACACCAGGGCGTGCGCGTCGGGGCGCGGGGGCACGAACAGGCGCAGGGCCGGATCGGGCAGAATGGCGTTTTTGGCCACCTTGCCGACGCCAAAGCCCTGCCAGCGCAGCTCCGGCGGCAACCAGGTCAGGGCCTGATCCAGGAGCAAATAGATCCGCCCGCCAACGGCCAGGAAACGATGCGGCGGCAGCCAGCTGGTCTCCAGACCGGTCTGGGCCGCGAATTCCGCCGCCGGGATGATCTGTCCGGGCAAGGCCTGCGCCGCGTGGTCCGCGACAACCTCGACCGAACCGGCCTTGCGCAGACAGGCCAGAAAAAATCCCTGGGCCGCGCTCTCCTCGCCATTGACCAACAAACATCCCGGCAGGGACGGGGCAAAACCGAAGCCCGGAAATTCAGGCAAGGCAAAGGGTTCCAGGCCAAGATGATCCCTGGCGAAACGCACCTGGGCCTCGTTCTCGCGCTCGTTGGTGGTGCAGGTCGAATACAAAATCCGCCCTCCGGGCGCCAGCAGACGCGCGGCCGTTGTCAGGAGCTCGCGTTGCAGGACTTCCAGGGGCGCGGTTTTGTCGCCGGCCCACATCTGGGCCGCCTTGGGATTTTTGTCCACGGTGCCCCAACCACTGCACGGGGCGTCGAGCAGAATGGCCGGGCAGGAACCCTCGGCCAAGGGCAGGTCCTGGCCCTGATATTTACATGTCGCGACATTGGCGCAGCCCAGATGGCGCATGTTGACGCGCAGGGTGGCCAGGCGGTCCGGGCTGGGCTCGTTGGCCAGGACCAAGCCCGTCGGCCCGACCAGGGTCGAAAGGATGCCGGATTTGCTCCCCGGACTGGCGCACATATCAAGCACCATTTCCCCCGCGCGCGGCGCCAGGGCCAAAGGCGGCAGCATGGACGATTTATCCTGGATATAGATGTACCCGAACCGGGCCGCGATGCTCCTGCCCAAAGAAAAGGGCTCGGAGGCCAGGGTCCGGGCCAGGGCGAAAAACGGCTCGGCCGTGAAGGCGAAACCTTCGGCGCAAAGCAGGGCTTCGACGTCCGGAATCTGGTCCGGGGCGCAAACCAGGCGAAAAGAGCGGGCGGTTGTTTTCATGAAGGATATCCAGGGAATTTGACAAGAGGTGCTCTAGCCATCAAGAAAGGGCCTGTCAAAGCGGAGGCGCCATGCAGTCGATAAAAACCACGGTCCGGACCGTGACCGTGAGCCTGGAGGAAAGCGGACGCAAGCTCCTGCCGTTCCTGCAGGCCCATCTGGGGGACAATTTGCCCCAGGGTCTGTTCATGCGCCTGGTGCGCACGGGTCAGGTCCGGGTGGACGGCAAGCGCTGCAAACCCTTTGACCGGGTTTTGGCTGGCCAGGAAGTGCGCATTCCACCCGTGACCGTGCAGGTCAAACAAATCAGAAACGATACGCCCACAGCCCTGGACATTGTGGCCGAGGATGCGGACATGCTTGTCCTGAACAAGCCAATCGGCCTGCCTGTCCATCCGGGCACGGACTGGACGGATTCGATCCAAACCCGGCTTGCCGCCGTATTCCGCGACACGGCCTTCACGCCCGCGCCGGTACACCGCCTGGACCGGGACACATCGGGGCTGCTCCTGTGCGCCAAGACACATGATTTTTTGCGCCGCATGCACGAAACGTGGAACGCTGTAACCAAGGCCTATTTGTGCTGGGTGGATGGTGCCTGGACCGATGCCGGCTGGACGACCATCCGCGCCAATCTGTCCAAGCAGGATTTCGGCCGCGGCGAAAAAATGGCCGTGGGACAGGGCAAAAACGCCATCACCCATGTCCATGCCCTGACCGCGACCGCTTCGGCCAGCCTGCTCCTGGTGGTGCTGGGCACGGGCCGCACCCACCAAATCCGGGCGCATCTGGCCAGTCTCGGCCATCCCCTTGTCGGGGACGGCAAATACGGACGAGGCGGTGAGAGCCTGCGCCTGCACGCGACCGTTCTGACCTGGCCCGGCCATTTTTTCTCCGTCCTGCCCGATTGGGCCGAGCCGCGCCGCGTCGATCCATCCCTGACCACGAACATCGCCCATCTTCTGACCACCGCCCCGCACAAGGAGAACGCATGACCGAATCCACGCCGAAGCGTCATCAATACGCCTATTGGGCCGCCAGCCTGTCCCTGATCGTTGTCACCACCATGATCCGGTATTGGTTCGTGGCCTCGGGCCAACTCAACCTCTACAACGACGAAGCGCAGTATTGGGATTGGAGCCGCACCCTGCAGTGGTCCTACTATTCCAAGGGGCCGCTCATCGCGGTCATCAACCGCCTGGGAACGGCATGGTTCGGCCCGACGGAACTGGGTGTGCGCATCGGGGCCATCGTCGGCATGAGCCTGATGCAAACCGCCGTGCTGGCCTGGATCGGAGGCTGGATGGGCCGCATTCGCCTGGCCTGGTGGGGTTTGGTCATGCTCAATACCGCGCCGCTGCTCATGGCTGGCGGCCTGCTCATGACCACGGACAATCCCCTGCTTCTGTGCTGGGTCGTGGGCATGATTTGCCTGAGTCTGGCCGTGGAACGCGACAGGCTGGCGTATTTCATCATCCTGGGCGC
>RZYB01000044.1 GCA_009930495.1 Deltaproteobacteria bacterium | reverse complement strand
CGTTCACATACTTCACCAAGGAGCTGATATGTCCCGCCCTGTCATGAAACGAGAACACATCGAGGAAGCGGCCATTCGCCTTTTCGCCACCAAGGGTTTGGCACGCACCACCATCAAGGATATCGCCACGGCAGCCGGAGTGACCGAAGGCGCCCTCTATCGCCATTACGACGGCAAGGAGGAAATGGCCTGGAAGCTTTTCAACCGCGAGCTTGACCATTTCGTGCACATGGTTTCCAGCGTGCTCTTCGACGACCGCATGTCCTTTGCGCTGCGCCTGGGCTTGGCCATCCAAACCATCTATGATTATTACATCTACAACGGCGACCGGTTCGCCTTTATTCTGCTGACCCAGCACGGATTCCCCGAAGAAAAGCTGCTCTCCCGCGAGACCGATCCCATCGGCATGGCCGCGCGGTTCATCGGACAGGCCGTGGGCGAGGGAGAAATTCCGC
Organism: Deltaproteobacteria bacterium; assembly: GCA_009930495.1. Lineage (NCBI taxonomy): Bacteria > Pseudomonadati > Myxococcota > Myxococcia > Deltaproteobacteria bacterium. The sequence goes on along the minus strand of RZYB01000044.1, from coordinate 16,882 downwards.
CGTGCGACGCCGAGCTGCACGCGGCCCTGCTCATGGGCGCCATCCTCCAACCCCTGGTCATGCACCGCTACGACAAACTGGAACTGAGCACGGAAACCCACACTCAGGTCACAGAAGCCTGCCTGCGCGCCCTGGGCGCGCGCTAGGGGGAAGACATGCACCAACGGCTTTTGCGCATCCGTGGCTTTCTGCCCTACCTGAGCGTGGTTCTGGTCAACGCCATGATCGACCTTGGCCACAAGATCATCATTCAGAACACGGTTTTTAAATGCTACAGCGGCACGACCCAAATCGCCCTGACCGCCCTGGTCAATGCCTGTATCCTGCTGCCGTTCATTCTTTTTTTCACCCCGGCGGGATTTTTGGCCGATCGGTTTTCGAAAAACACGGTCATCCGCTGGACAGCGTCCATGGCCATCCCCCTGACCATTCTGATCTATCTCAGCTATATCCTGGGGTGGTTCGAAGCGGCTTTCGCCTTGACCCTGATCCTGGCCGCCCAGTCCGCTTTTTATTCACCGGCCAAATACGGCTACATCAAGGAGATGGCCGGCCCGGAAAATCTGGGGCTGGCCAACGGCGTGGTCCAGGCCGTGACCATCGTGGCCATCCTTTTGGGCGGCGTGGTCTTTTCCCTGGTTTTCGAGGCCTTGATCGGCGCTGCCCAGACCCGCGAGGACATCCTCCGGGCCATCGCGCCGTGCGGCGTGCTCCTGATCATTGGCGCGGTGGCGCAATCCCTGGTGTCCCTGCGTATTCCGGCCCACAAACCCGGCGACTCGACCATTCGCCTGGACCGACGCACCTACCTGCGCGGTGAATATCTCAAGCAAAATTTGAAGAATTTGCATCACACACAAATTATCTGGCTTTCCGTTCTGGGCCTGTCCATGTTCTGGGCCGTGAACCAGGTGCTTTTCGCCGCCTTTGGCGCCCATCTGAAGGACATGGCCGGCGTCACGTCCACGGTTGTCGCCCAAGGCCTGCTGGCCATCGGCGGGGTGGGTATCATCGTCGGCTCCGTCACGGCCGGACGCCTGTCGCGCACCCATATCGAAACCGGACTCATCCCGGTTGGCGCCCTGGGCATGACCATATGTCTGGCGCTTATTCCCGCCATCGCCCACACCCTGACCCTGGGCCTGCTGCTGGCCGTGTACGGATTTTTCGGCGGTGTTTTTGTCGTGCCCCTCAACGCGCTCATCCAGTTCAACGCCAAGGAATCCGAACTGGGCACCATCCTGGCTGGCAACAACTTCGTCCAGAACGTGGCCATGCTCGGCTTTCTGGTGCTGACGGTCCTGGCCTCGGTGACAGGCATGAGCAGCGTTCCGATCATCGCGACCCTGGCCGCGATCGTGGCCGTGGGTTCCGTTTTCACCCTGCGCCAGCTACCCCAATCCTTCATGCGTTTTTTGCTGCGCGTGGTCTTTGCCCAGCGTTACCGTCTGGCCGTCAGCGGTCTGGAGAATATCCCGGCCCAAGGCGGGGTGCTGCTGCTGGGTAATCATACCAGTTGGATCGACTGGGCCGTGCTGCATCTGGCCGTGCCGCGCCCGGTGCGCTTCGTCATGACCCGCAAATATTACGATCGCTGGTACCTGCGCTGGTTTCTGGACCTGTACCGGGTCATTCCCATTTCGACCACGGCCAGCAGCGCGGCCCTGAAAACCATTATCCAAACCCTGCGCGACGGCGAATGCGTGGTGCTGTTTCCCGAAGGGGCCATCAGCCGCAACGGCCAACTCGGCGTGTTCCGTCGCGGCTATTCCATCCCGGCCACCCAGACCGGCTGCCCCATTGTTCCGTTTTATCTGCGCGGGCTGTGGGGCAGCAGATGGTCCATGGTCAGTCGCCATTTCCGACGGACCAGCAACGGATCACGGGTCCGGGACGTCAGTCTTTGCTTTGGCCCGGCCCTGCCGCCGGCAACCACGCCGCAACACCTCAAGGCCGCGGTGCATCGTCTGTCCGTTCTCGCATGGCAGGAATTCGCCGCAACACGGACCTGCATTCCCGACGCGTGGCTGCGCACGATCAGGCGCGCGCCCGGTCGTCTGGCCGTGGCCGATTCCAGCGGTGTCCAATACGCTGGCGACGAGCTGGCCCTGACCTGCTTTCTGCTGGCCCGAAAACTGCGCGACGTCGGCGCGAGCGCCATCGGCATCATGCTGCCCCCCGGCGTGGCCGCGACAACGGCGAACATGGCCGCCCTCATGGCCGGCAAAACCGTGGTCAACCTGGACCCGAATCTGGATGCGGACATTTTGGCCGACTGCCTGAAACAAGCCGGCATTTCCATGGTCCTGACCTCGGCGTCCGTCCTGGAAACGATGGCCGCCCCATTGCCCGTGACCGCGCTTCAGGTGGAAACGCCTCCGGTCCATCCTTTGAGCCGCCTTGCGGTACGAATCGTCCTGGAGGTGTTTCCGGCATCCGTGCTGCGCCATCTGTTCCGCGCGCCCATGCCAGCCGATCAACCCGCGGCCATTGTCTTCACCCGCAGAAACAATCGCGGACTGACCGGGGTCTGCCTGACCCACGCCGGAGTCATCGCCAACGCCCGCCAGGTCGTATCCCTGTTTCCCCCCAAGGGAGACGACGTGCTCCTGACCGCGGCCCCACTCGATCAGAGCCTGGGCCTGACCCTGGCCCTGTTTCTCCCCCTTCTCGAAGGCATACCCATGATCTGCCATCATGACGCCACCCAGGCCCGAACCATGGGCCGACTCTGTTTGGATTACGAAACGACCATGCTTTGCGCCACGCCGGCCATGATCGAAACCTTCGCGCATAATCCCCGGCTGCATCCGCTCATGTTCGCCAGCCTGCGCGCCGTGTTCTGCGCCGGCCAACCGTTGTCCGAAGGCCACGCCCAGGAGTTCCGGCATAAATTCGGGCTTATGGTCCACGAAGGCTACGGGACCACGGAGACCACGCCCGCGGCAACAGTCAATGCGCCCGACGCCCTCAACACGTCCGACCTGAGCGTGCAGCAGGGACACAAGCCCGGTACGGTCGGCCTGCCCCTGCCCGGCGCGGCCCTGCGCATCGTCGATCCGAAAACCCTGGTTGATCTGCCCCACGGCCAAACCGGCCGCATCCTCATCGGTGGCACCCAGCTTATGCTTGGCTATCTGAACGATCCCGAGGGCACGGCCAACGTCCTGATCGACCGGAATGGCATCCGATGGTTCGTGACCCGGGATGCCGGACGGATGGACGAAGACGGTTTTTTGATCCTGGAAAATATGTAAATGGCGGGCGCTAAAGAATCAGACAGGAGTCAATACCCCGGAACGAAAGGTCAAATGTCATGGCCACGGGCGGACAGCCCCCGCCGCCCTTGAATTTTCACGGGCATCGGTCTAGGCCGGGGCCCTTCGCAATCAGGAACAACCCCACGGGAGACCCATGATCACAGTATGTCTTGAACCCGAAAACACGGAAATACATCTGGAAAAGGCCGGCACGGTCAGGCAGCTTCTCGCCAAAATCAACCGCAAGCCCGGACGCGCCCTGGTCATCCGGGACGGGCAACTCCTGACCCCGGACCTGAACCCGCGCGATGGCGACGTCATCACCGTGCGCGACGTGGGCTCCAGGGGCTGAGCATGAAATGCACCCGATGCAAAATCCCGGCTGTCGTCGCTCTGCCCAGTCATCACGCGGCCTTCTGCAAGGACTGTTTTTTGATCTTTGCCCGCCGTCTGGTCGAACGGGCCATCAAGGAACACGACATGTTCACCATGGACGACCGCATCCTGGTGGCCATTTCCGGCGGCAAGGACTCCCTGGCCCTGGCCTGGCAGCTCAAGGAGCTGGGCTACGCGATCAGCGGCCTGCACATTGATCTCGGCATTCCCGAATCCTCGCCCATTGCCCGTGACTATTCGGAGCGTTTCTGCGCCAGGTTCGGCATTGACCTCCACGTTCTGGAACTGGCCGCCATGGGCCTGGCCATGTGCGACGTCAAAAAACGGGTCAAGCGCCCGATTTGCTCGGTCTGCGGCCAGGCCAAGCGCTATTTTTTCAACAAATTCGCCATGGAAAACGGATTTTCTGTTGTCGCCACTGGGCACAACCTGGACGACGAAACCTCCCGCCTCATGGCCAACGTCATGCGATGGGACGTGGAATATCTGAGCGATCAGGGGCCGGTCATGCCCTCCGAGAACGGATTCGCCAAAAAAGTCAAACCGCTGTTCCGCATGACCGAATTCGAAACCGCCAATCTCTGTTTCCTGGCTGACATTGACTACGGCCACGCGCCCTGCCCCTACAGTTCCAAGGCCAGCTTTCCCATCTACAAAAATCTTCTGGCCGACCTGGAGGACATTCAGCCCGGTCGGAAAATTCATTTTTACGACGCCTTCCTAGCGCGCGGCCGCAAAGGCTTTTCCAGGATGGAAGAACAATCCGCGCCGGTGGTGCCATGCACGAAATGCGGCTATCCGACATCCGCCGGAGAATGCGGCGTCTGCCGTCTCAAGGAACGCATGCGGGCGGATTGACCTCGATCTTGTCGCCGGACCGCGCCTCAAAAAGCAGCGAGACCTTCGGTTCGCCCCAGACGCGCCGAAGCATTCATGGCGATGCGTGACCGAAAAACTTTCAACACGACCAAATGAGTCCGTTTTGACCTGGATCAAGGAATTTCCCCAAAAAATGGGGAAATGAATCGGAAACAAGCGCTGCTTCGTTTGATTGACATTGGTTTCATCAATAATTAGCATCTTGTCCTACACGAAAAGGAGGATCTCACATGTTTGAACTGACCAAGGCTGCCAAAGAGCAGCTCGATATGCACTTCGCGGGCAAGGAAGTATCCCCGATCCGGGTATACATGGCGGCCGGCTGAGGCGGGCCTCGCCTGGCGCTTGCTCTGGATGAGCAAAAAGACAACGACGTGGTTCATGACATCGACGGGTACACCTTCCTGGTGGAATCCGGCCTGATGACCGAGGCGCAGCCCATTTCCGTGGAATTTCATCCGCACATGGGTTTCAATATCAAATCCAGCCTGCAGTCGAGCTCCTCGGGATGTAGTTCCTGCACCTCCTGTGGCTAGGCATTCCGCTTCATCACGGCACGAAGGGCTGTTCCAGAACATGGGACAGCCCTTTTTTTGGCCAAGGACAATACGCCGGACGAAACGTGGTGGCGGTAGCCGTTCTTGACCGTATCCACCGGCGCGGATAGAAATTTTTGGTTTTTGGGGCTTCACTGTCGAAGCCCCAAATTTTGTATGCGGGACGGGCCTTTCGGGCCTTGCTACACACCTTTTTCGCGGAGACTAGCCATGAGCCGGAGAACGATTCAAGTCGAAGAAAAAGTTCCTTTTCTTCAGGGCATTCCTTTAAGTTTTCAACATCTTTTCGCCATGTTCGGGGCCTCTGTCCTGGTTCCGACCCTGTTTAAGATCGACCCGGCCATCGTGCTGCTCATGAACGGCATCGGCACCCTGCTCTATCTTGTGCTCTGCAAGGGAAAGGCTCCGGCGTTTTTGGGGTCGAGCTTCGCCTTCCTGTCCCCGGTATTCGTGGTTCTGGGCGCGGACCAAAGCCTGTGGGGCGCGAACTATTCCTATGCCCTGGGCGGATTCATCGCCTCGGGCGCCATTTTCAGCATGGTGGCCCTGGTCATCTGGAAGTTTGGTTCCGACTGGATCAAGGTGGTCCTGCCCCCGGCGACCATGGGGCCCATCGTCGCCCTTATCGGCCTGGAGCTGGCCGGAGTGGCCACCGGCATGGCCGGGATCACCCCGGACGCGAGCGGTGCCTATAACATGGACGCCATCATCGTGTCCGTGGTCACCTTGCTGGCCGTGGCCCTGGGGTCGATCATGCTCAAGGGCTTTCTGGCGGCCATTCCCGTCCTGATTGGCATCGTCGTCGGCTACGCGACCGCCGTAGCCATGGGCATGGTCAATTTCGACGTCATCTCGGCCGCGCCGGCCATTGCCTTCCCCACGATCTACACGCCCAAATTCGACCTGGCCAAAATCCTGATCATCATTCCGGCGGCCCTGGTCGTTATTTCCGAGCATATCGGACATCTCGTGGTCACGGGGAACATTGTCGGCCGCGACCTGACCAAGGATCCCGGCCTGCATCGCTCCCTGATGGGCGATGGCGTCTCGACCATGCTGTCCGGATTCTGTGGCTCCGTGCCCACCACCACCTACGGCGAGAACATCGGCGTCATGGCCATCACCCGCGTCTATTCGGTCTGGGTCATCGGCGGAGCGGCCGTCATTTCCATTGGTCTGGCCTTCATCGGCAAACTCTCGGCCATAATCCAATCCATCCCGGCACCGGTCATGGGCGGCATCTGCATCCTGCTTTTCGGTGTCATCGCCGCCTCGGGTATCCGCATGCTGGTCGAATCCAAGGTCGATTACTCCAAGCCGGTCAACCTGATCCTGACGGCCATCGTGCTCATCGTCGGTATCAGCGGCACGGCCGTGACCATCGGCACGGTCCAGCTCAAGGGCATGGCCCTGGCCACGGTGGTCGGCATGGCCCTGTCCCTGGTTTTTCACATTCTGGAAAGCCTGGGCCTGACCAACCAACCCAGCGAGAGCTGATCGACTTTGACAAAAAAAGCCCCCCTGGTTGTCAATGACAACCAGGGGGGCTTTTTTTGCGCGCATGGAACCGAAACTATTCGCCCTGTCCCTCCAAAATCTCCGTTCCGGCCGGCGGCTCAAGAGTAAAGGACTTGGGGTCGATGGGGATGTCCAACTCCAGGCCACTCAGTTCCAATTCATTGATATTCCCGAAAAAATCCACCAATTTGATCCGCTCCAACATATCCTGGCCCGGTCGGACCCAAATTTCCCCTTCCACCAAATTGGGCTCGGGCTCCTTGGGGATCAACTTCAGGTGTTGGAATTCTCCATCCATGCCCATGTCCAGCACCTTGAAATCATCCGTCAAATTGGCTTCTCCGGACAAAAAGCGAATCATGGTCTTGGAATCAAGCACCTGCTCCACCGTATACCGATAGGCCGTTTCCTCTTCGGGGAAGTAATCCCAAACCATGTCCTTGCCGATGATAAGCAGCTCCTGTTCGGGGCTAGTCGTTTCCCAGCGAATGAACCGAGGCCGGGCAAAAACAATGGTTCCAAGACGTTCCTGGGTTTCCTTGGTGGACGCGTTGGTCAATTTTTGCAGAAAAAACGCCCGGAAGGACTCCAGGCTGTCATACCGTTGCTGGATCTTGTCGGTCAGTTCCGACGCTTCCGCGCACCAAACGCTCATTAGGGCAATGAGCAAGCCCGCAATCAAACGTGGCACACGAACCTCCTGGTTGCTGTTGATTTCATGGTTGAATGCACGTATCGGGTGATCCCTTTACGCCATTTCGAGCGGATACAGATTTTTTCCCGGGTTGTTAAGCGATGTACTCTTCCCAAAATCACGGAGGACCGGCCTTTTCCTCGGCACTGCCGGTATTGCTCCTCCTGACATCGGTTTTCTTTGTCAACTTTCTGGCTCGGACAATTTTCGGCCCCCTTCTTCTTCCCATCACCAAGGAACTCGATCTGGGGCTGGCCCAAGGATCGACCATTTTTCTCTGCCTTTCGCTCGGGTACAGCGGGGCGGTGTTCTGCGCCGGTTTCCTGTCGCAGCGCCTGGGCCACAAGGGAACCATTGTCGTCTCCGTCTCCGGTCTGGGCCTGGCGTTGCTGGGATTGGCCTCCAGCACGACACTCACGTCCTTTTTGATCTGGACCCTGGCCATGGGTGGCGCGGCCGGGCTGTACATTCCGTCCAGCGTGGTCACCATCACCGAGGCCACGGCTCCGGCCCACTGGGGGCAGGCCTTCTCGGTACATGAATTGGCCCCCAATCTGTCCTTTATTCTCGCGCCGCTCGTGGCCGAGCTTTTTCTTGATACCATGGGCTATCCGCCGCTCTTTGCCCTGCTTGGATCGGCGGCCCTGCTTCTGGGCTTGGCCTACGCCGCGCGCGGCCCCCGGGTACGACGTCCAGGAGTGCCGCCCAGGCTTGGCAACATCCGGGTCATCGTCGCCCGGCCGGCGTTTTGGGTCGTTGTCTTGCTGTTCGTGCTCTGCGTGGGCGTGGAAGCGGGCATTTACAACTTGGTGCCCGCCTTTCTCGTCCAGGAACGGGGCATGAGCCGGGAGTCGGCAAACCTTGTTCTCAGCGGCACGCGCGCGGTCTCCCTGCTGACCCTTCCCCTGACTGGCCTGGTCATCAAACGCATTGGATATCAGCGCACCCTGGCCCTGTTCCTGATCGGCACGGGCACGGCCACCCTGCTCTCCGGGCATGGCCCCCTGTGGTGGACCATCGCCATGTTGACCCTGCAGCCCATGTTCGTGGTCTGCTTTTTTCCGGTGGGCTTTGCCGTGCTGTCCATGGTCTGTCCCAAGGCGACCAGCGACCTTGCTGTTTCGCTGTGCGTGATGTGCAGCTCGATCATGGGGCTGGGTGTCATCCCGGGCCTTCTGGCCTGGTTCGGAGAACGATGCGGCCTTGGCCTGGCGTTCAGCCTTTTTGGAGGATTGATGCTCGCCAGCAGCATTCTGGCGATACACAATCTGCGCATTCCCAAATCCGCCTGAGCATGCCCGCCGCGGAAATACAAAACGGCGCGTTCCAAGGTTGGAACGCGCCGTTTTGGCGTGGGTATTTCTGGTCGGTTATTGCTTGACCTTCAGTTGCAGCCAGCAATCCTCGTAAGCCTTGATGGCCGCGCCGAGATCGGTTTCAAACTCGCCCCGGGCCATGTCCGCGTCCGCCGGATATACAATGGCATTGGTGCGCACTTCGTCCGAAAGGCTGGCCTTGGCCTTGAGATTGGGCGAGGAGTATCCCATTTCCTGGCAAATCAGGGCCGCCACCTCGGGCCGGAGCAGGTAGTCAATAAAAAGGTGGGCATTTTCGACGTTGCCCGCGTTTTTGGGAATACACAGATTGTCCACCCACAGACTGAAACCTTCGCTCGGGTAGACGTACTTGATATCCGGATTCTCGCCGGAAGCGATGTAGGCCTCGCCGTTCCACAGCACGGCAACCTGGACCTCGTTGTTGAGCAAAGCCTGTTTGGGGGAATCGGAGTCAAAGACGCGCACGCTCTCCATGAGCGGCTTGAGCAGCGCGCAGGCCTCGGCCACCTTGGCCGGGTCGGTTTCGTTCAGGGAATATCCGAGGCGTTTGAGCCCCATGCCCAAAACGCCGCGCATGTCGTTGGGCAGCAGCAGCTTGCCCTTGAACTCCGGCTTCCAGAGATCGGCGAAGGACGTGATGGCCGCGGCCGCTTTGTCCGAGGAGTTCACGGCAATGGCCGTGGAGCCCCACATGTAGGGCACGCTGTAGGTGTTGTCCGGATCAAAGGCCTGATCAAGCAAATGCGGGTCCAGATTGGCGAAATTGGGCAGCTTGGATTTGTCGATGGGCCGAAGCAACCCTTCCTTGGCCATGCGCGACACAAAATCCGTGGATGGCACGATGAGATCATATCCCTTGCCCTCGACCATCTTGACCTTGGCATACATGGCCTCGTTGCTGTCGTAGGTGGACATGATGACCTTGATGCCGGTTTCCGAGGCAAAGCTCTCCAAAACACTGTCCGGCATGTATTCCGACCAGTTGTAGACATAGAGCTCCTTGGACGCGCCCCAGGCCTGGGTGGCCACCATGCACAGCAAAATGAACGGAACAAGTCGTTTCATGCTTTCTCCTTCAAAAGGCGCTGCGACAGAAAAACCGTCACGGCGGTTATAAGGATCATGATCGCGCACAAGGCATTGACTTCGGGTTTGAGCCCGAGGCGGACCATGGAATAGATGCGTAGCGGCAGGACCTCGAAAGTCGGGCCGGTGGTGAAAAAACTGATGATGACGTCGTCGATGGACAGGGTGAAGCTCATGAACCATCCGGCCATGACCGCGGGGAACACCATGGGCAGCACGACATGCCGGAAAACCTCGTACTCGCCGGCCCCAAGGTCGCGCGCGGCCTCGACCACATGCTGGTCAAAGCCAAGCAGCCGCCCGTGGACCGTGATGGCCACGAAGGGCACGCACAAGGTCACGTGGGCCATGAGCAGGGTCCAGAAACCCAAGGGCAGCGACAGGGCCATGAACAAAACCAGCAGCGCGATACCGATGACAATGTCCGGCGACATCATCATGACGAAAAGCGAGGAATGAATGACCTTGCGCGACGGAAAACGCCACCGGTGCAGGGCCATGGCGATCAGCGTCCCCAAGATGCTGGACACGGTCGCGGCCACGACGGCGATGAACAGGGAATGCAGGGCGGCCTGCATCAGACCGATATTGCTGAACAGCTTGCCGTACCAGCCCAGGGTTGCCCCTTTCCAGGCCATGGAAAATCGCGACGCGTTGAAAGAATAGACAACCATCACTCCCAGCGGGAGGTACAAAAAACCGTACACCAGACCGCAATAGAGCACGCGAAACCAGCGGTTCATGACTGCCCTCCGGAATTCAATCGGGCCGAGCTTTTCCAATAGAGCACCAGCATGATCCCCATGAGCGCGGTCAGGGTCACGCTGGCGGCCGCGCCCAGGGGCCAATTTCGCGTGGTCAGGAACTGGTCGCGGATAAAATTGCCAAGAAGCATGGCCTTGGCCCCGCCGAGGACGTCGGACACGTAGAACATGCCTATGCCCGGCAAAAAGACGAGCATGCACCCGGACACGATGCCGGGCATGGTCAACGGCACGACCACCCGCCAGAATGTCTTGACGGGCGAGGCACCCAAATCGCGGGCGGCCTCGATATACCGCGGGTCAAGCCGCTCCAGGGCCGCGTACAGCGGAAGAACCATGAATGGAAGCAGGGTGTAGACCAGCCCGAGGACCACGGCACCCGGTGTGTACATCATGGCCAGCGGTTCGCGGATGATTCCAAGGGTCAGCAAGACCGTGTTGATGATGCCGCTGGTGTTGAGCATGGCCGTCATGGCGTAGGTCCGCACCAGGGAATTGGTCCAAAACGGGATGACCACGAGAATCAGCAGATAATTCCGCCAGGGTTGGCGGGCCCGGGCCAGTATGGCGGCGAAGGGATACGCGGTCAGGAGGCAGATCAGGGTGACCAAGCCGGACAGATGCAGGGAAGACAGCAGGATACCCAGGTGGGCCCGGTCCATGAGATGTTCGTAATTGACCAGGGACAGTCCGGGAACGATGAATTGGTCCGTCGTGGTGGAGCAAAAACTCGCCAAGAATACCAACACATTGGGCACGAAGGCAAAGACTGCCATCCAGGTGATGGTGCCGACGATGACCGCGGATTTAAAAAATCCGTTAGTCCGCATGGGGTAGCACCACTTCCCAGCCTTCGACCCAGCTCACGGCGACGCGGTCGCCAGCCCGGAAATACACGGTCTCGTCGTCCTCGTTGAAAAATTCCGTGGCCATGACCAGGGTGCCGTTATCCAGCCGCACGGCCACGTCATACGTCGCCCCCTTGTAAATGGTCTCCTCGACCGTGCCGATCAGGGATCTGTCCCGCGCGAAACTGTCTTCGAGTTCCGGGTCCTCGGCCAGGTCCTTCAGGGTTTCGACGCGCAGATCCTCGGGCCGTAACAAAACATGGACCTTGTCCCCGGGCGCGAATTCGTGCTTGGTCCGCATGAACACGTCCAGCCCCTGGGCCCGAACCCGGGCACGGCCCTGGCTCTGCTCGACCACCTCCGCTTCCAGGATGTTGATTTCCCCAACGAATCTGGCCACGTACAAATTGCAGGGCTCTTCATAGATACCGGCCGGGGTGCCGATTTGTTCGATATGGCCATTGTTCATGACCACGACCCGATCGGACATGGAAAAGGCTTCCTCCTGATCGTGGGTGACCAAGACAAACGTGATGCCCAGTTTGCGTTGCAGATGCTTGAGATCGAGCTGCATCCGCTTGCGCAACCGGTAATCCAGGGCCGAAAGCGGCTCGTCCAAAAGCAGGACCAGGGGACGATTGACAATGGCCCGGGCAATGGCGACGCGTTGCTGCTGGCCTCCGGACAGACGGCCGACCATGCGCGTCTCGAAACCTTCCAGCTGGACCAGCCGCAGGGCCTCGCTGACCTCGCGGCTGATTTCATCCTTGGGGCGCTTTTTCATGCGCAACCCAAAGGCCACGTTCTCGAACACGTTCATGTGCGGAAACAGCGCGTAGCTCTGAAACACGGTGTTGACGTTGCGATGTTCCGGAGGAAGAGCGCCCACGTCCTGGTCGTCGATGGAAATACGTCCCGATGTCGCGGCTTCAAAACCGGCGACAAGGCGAAGAATGGTGGTTTTTCCGCAGCCCGATGGGCCAAGAATCGTCAGGAATTCTCCCCGATGCACGTCCAGGGAGACATCGCGCAGGGCGAATTGGCCGTCATAGGCCTTGGTCACGCCCTCAAGACGCACCACGGGCGAGGTGGGGCGGAGCGCGGTTATGGGGGAATCGGTCATGGCCCCTCCTGGCATGGGTTACTGCCGGGGCGCCATGGCACCTCTCAGCAAGCGCTTTTTCTTCGAGATGAACACCTGGAAAGTCAAGAATAATTTGGCTGGATTTGGACAAAAAAAAGGCGGCTTGCAGCCGCCGGACAGCCATCGTGCATCGCGCTTCTAGCTGATGCCCAGCAAATGACAGGGCAGGAAGCGACCGACCCGCTCCTTGTAGGCCAGATAGACTTCGCCGAAGCGGTCTTCCAGCTCCATCTCCTCGTCACCAATGTGCTTGTAAAAGAGCACCACCGAGACGACGATGCCCAAAATACCCAGATTGGTATTCAACAGCAGACTCAATCCCGGCATGACGGCCAAAAAATGCGCGACCATGGCCGGATTGCGCGAAAAAGCGAACGGACCAGATTCAACCAGCATGAATCCTTCGCTCTTCTTCAGCTCGCGCGCGGCGAAAAACAGGCCAGCCAAGCCCACGGCCAACCACAAAAAGCCCATCAGGGAGCCCAATAAAAAGAAATCCGTCCGCAGGATGAAATTTTCCAGAACACAGCCGGCGGCGATCACGCCGTATCCCGGAAGAAGCACCTTGGACTCAAGACTCTTGGCGTTCATCGATATCTCCTTGTCGGTCGAAAAGGTGTGCATGATTGTATCGACAATGAATCTTGATAGCACCATCCCGCATGCTTGAAAAGAACCCGGCGGAAGGAAATCCAGACCGGGTTCTTTTTCCGTCTAACGGGACAGCTGCCGGTAGCGGATACGCTTGGGCACGGCCAGGGTCTGACCGGTACGGCGCTTGAGATCCTTTTCATATTCCGAGTAATTGCCCTCGAACCAGACAACCTGACTGTCGCCCTCGAAGGCCAGGATGTGCGTGGCGATGCGGTCCAGAAACCACCGATCATGGGAAATGACCACGGCGCAGCCGGCAAAATTTTCCAAGGCCTCTTCCAGGGCGCGCATGGTGTTCACGTCCAGGTCGTTGGTCGGTTCATCCAAAAGAAGCACGTTGGCTTCCTTTTTGAGCATAAGCGCCAGATGCAGACGATTGCGCTCGCCGCCGGAAAGCATGCCCACGAGTTTTTGCTGATCCGGGCCGGCGAAGTTGAACTTGCTGACATACGCGCGGGAATTGATCTCCCGTCCGCCGAGATTGATCATGTCATAGCCGCCGGAAACCATTTCCCAGACGCTTTTCTTTGGGTCCAGGGCATCGCGCTCCTGGTCCACATGGGCCAGCTTCACGGTCTGGCCCAGACGGATGGAACCGGAATCCGGCTGCTCCTGGCCGGTGATCATGCGGAAAAGCGTGGTCTTGCCCGCGCCATTAGGACCGATGACGCCGACGATACCGCCCGGAGGCAGGGCAAAATTCATATCCTCGATGAGCAGCTTGTCGTCATAGCCCTTGCGCACATGCTCGGCCTCGATAACCACGTCACCCAGACGCGGACCGGACGGGATGAAGAGTTCCAGGGTTTTGATCTTGTCCCTGGCTTCCTGATTCAGGAGATTCTCATACGCCGAAATACGGGCCTTGGCCTTGGCGTGGCGGCCCTTGGGGGACATGTTGATCCACTCCAGTTCGTGCTTGAGGGTCCGCTGGCGGGCACTCTCCTCTTTTTCCTCCTGGGCCAGACGGTTTTGCTTCTGCTCCAGCCACGACGAATAATTGCCCTTCCACGGAATACCCACGCCGCGATCGAGTTCCAGAATCCAGCCGGCGACATTGTCCAGAAAATAACGGTCATGGGTCACGGCGATGATGGTCCCCTCGTACTGCTGCAGATGGTGCTCCAGCCAGGCGATGGTCTCGGCGTCGAGGTGGTTGGTCGGTTCGTCCAGAAGCAGGATATCCGGCTTTTGCAACAGCAGACGGCACAGGGCGACACGACGCTTTTCACCGCCGGAGAGCACGGAAATCAGTGCCTCGGGTTCCGGGCAGCGCAGAGCGTCCATGGCCATTTCGAGCTTGGAATCCAGCTCCCAGGCGTCGGCCGCGTCCAGCTTTTCCTGCACCTCTCCCTGACGGGCGATGAGGGCGTCCATCTCGTCGTCGCTCATGGGCTCGGCGAACTTGGCGTTGATCTCTTCAAACTCGGCCATGAGGTCCACGGTCTCCTGGACAGCCTCCTGAACGACCTCGCGAACGGTCTTGGTCGGATCGAGCTGGGGCTCCTGCTCCAGATACCCCACGGAATAACCGGGAGAAATGACGATCTGTCCGTTATACTCCTTGTCCACGCCGGCCATGATCTTGAGCAGCGAGCTCTTGCCCGAGCCGTTAAGGCCCAGGACGCCGATCTTTGCCCCGTAAAAAAAAGAAAGGGAAATATCCTTGATGACCGGCTTTTTGTCGTAAAACCGGGACACCTTGAGCATGGAATAGATAATTTTATTTGGCTCGTCGGCCATGGCAACACCTCGTTAGTATGGGATATGTTGAAATTTTGAGAATAAAAGCGCGACACGCGCGGCCTGTTCAGTGACCAAAGCCGGGGATTTCGAGCTTTTTCTCCAGCTTGCGCAGCAGAAAGGAGGCCACCGTGACCAAAAGCAGATAGTACACGCCGACGACCATGAAGACCTCGCTGAAACGAAAAGTCTCGCTGGCCACGACCTTGGCCTTGCCGGTCAATTCGAAGCAGGTGATGACATAGGCCAGGGACGAATACTTGATCAGGTACACGATTTCGTTCCCGCATCCGGGCAGGGCGCGACGGAAGGCTTGCGGAATGACGATCGTCATCAAGGCGCTCATGCCTGAAAAACCCAGGGCCTGCGCCGCCAGAAGCTGCCCACGCTTGATGGAGAGCAGGCCGCCGCGCACGTATTCGGAATGATAGGCCGCGCTGCACATGGTGAATCCAAGCACCGCCGCCGTGTAGGGCTTGAAGTAGATACCCACGTTCGGCAACCCGAAATACAGGATGAACAACTGGATAACCAGGGGTGTCCCCCGGAACAGGGCTGCATAGCCGTTGGCCAGGGGCTTCAGCAAACCCTTGCCGAAAGCCCGGCACGCACCGACCAGCACGCCGAAGGCCAGGCCCATGACGGCCGAGGGAATAATAAGCTTGAGGCTCATGATCACACCCTCGTTCAGGGCCGGAATCAGGCGCTCCAGCAGAAAGGCGAATTCCCCGTTCATCAGCACCCGCCCTCGATGTCCAAAATCTGGGAGCAAAAATCCAAAGTGCGGGTTCCGGAACCCTCGGCCAGCAATTCACGGGGGCTGCCCTGCTCGATGATCCGGCCCTCCTGCATGAACAGCACCTCGTCGGCCAGGGCGCGGGTAAACCCCATCTGATGCGTGGCCATGACCATGGTCATGCCGTTCTGGGCCAAGCCCCGGATGACGGTCAGAACCTCGCTGACCAATTCCGGGTCCAGGGCCGAGGTCGGCTCGTCCAGCAGCATGACCTTGGGGTCCATGGCCAGGGCGCGGGCGATGGATACACGCTGCTTCTGACCGCCTGAAAGCTCGGCCGGATACAGATGCCCCTTGTCCTTGAGGCCCACCCGGTCCAGCTCGGCCATGGACCGCTCCAGGGCCTGGCGACGGCTCATGCCACGCACCTTGCGCAGGGCGATGCCGACATTTTCCAAAGCGGTCAAATGGTCGAACAGGTTGAAATCCTGAAAAATCATGCCCACCTGCTGCCGAAACAAACACAGCTCGCGGCTCTTGTAGGGGTCTACGCGTTGGCCTTCGAGTTCGATCTCGCCGCGATCGGGGGTAATGAGATAATTCATGCACTGCAAAAGCGTGCTCTTGCCGCCGCCGGACGGACCGATGAGGACCTTCATCTCGCCCTGATACAGATCCAAATTGATGGATTTCAAAATTTCCCGACCGCCCAGGGACTTGGACAGGCCGTGGATGCGCATGAGTGGTTTCCGTGCGTTCGTAGTCGTCATTTAGTGTACATAACCCTTGATTCTGAAACGTTTTTCCAAGGCGCGCAGAGCGAGGACCCCGACCCAGGTCAGCACAAAATAGAGTACCGCCGCGCAGATATACAGGGGCAGATGTTTGTAGGTCCGGGAGGCGACAAAATGAGTCCGGGCCATGATCTCGCTGGCGCCAAGCACGAAGGCCAGGGCCGAATCCTTGAGGATGATAGAGTACTCGTTGGACCATCCCGGAATGGACAGGCGCAAGGCCTGGGGCAGGATGATGGACCGGATGGCCAGGGCATCGGACATGCCCAAGGCCCGGGCCGCCTTGAGCTGTCCCTTGGACAGGGAGAGGATGGAACCCCGAAAAATTTGGGATTGATAGGCCCCGCTGGTCATCCCCAGAACGATGGTCGCCGCGGCCAGCGCGCTCAAATTGAAGCCCAGAAAATTGAACAGACCGAAATAAAAAAGAAAAAGGAGCACAAGAATGGGAACGCCCCGAAAAAACCAGACA